>JAUUYL010000116.1 GCA_030590485.1 Lentisphaerota bacterium
CTGAGTGATATTCGCGGCTATGCAGTCAAGCAGGGACGAGGTATGGGGCTGCCTGACTGGCGGTTCGACAAAGACCGGCAGCATTGGCGTTACCAGGCTGCTGGGCGCAAAGGAACTGATGCAGGCTGGCCAATCAAAGGATATATCCAGCTTGATCTTGGAAAACATGAAATTTCAGCGATCAGTCCACCGAGGGTGTGGATGGCAGAAGACGCTCCAGTTTTACACATCAGCGCCGCTTTCAAGACCAGCCAGAAGAAGTCGGTAATCGCCTGGACGAAGTATAAGACAGACAATCACAACCCATCATTTAGTGCAGCACATCGCGTCGAATTGGATATCATTGGAGACGGTCAGTTCCGGACCTATACGATTGATCTGACATCAACAGAAGGCTACACAGGGGCGCTGAGCTATCTGATGTTCAAGCCGATCAGGAAACCCGAGAAGGGCGGATGGGTTAAGGTCAAACGAATCTGGTTTGGTAAGAATTCCGTAAAATCCAAAATTTGAGGCAATAGGTAGATGACAGAACAACCTCCTGCAGGCGACAGCCTGGCGGCTGCGCCTGAGGAGTAGCGTTATTTCCGAAATAGCGTTAAGAAAGTTAAAAGAATTAAAACAAATAACAAAATCACTGGAGCAGACCCCGGCATACCCGAAACTCTCCGGGCGCGGCACGGGTCACGGCGGCCAATCCGGCACAGTTAAGCGCGGACGTTATACAACCAAGCCTACTCGGCTAATCCTAGAGTCTGATTGGGAATTCATAACATCATGAAAGTTGTTTTGGCATGTGATAGTTTCAAAGGATGTCTTGATGCTCTTTCGGTAGTTAATGCTGTGAAGCGCGGAATCACACGCGTCCTCCCTAAAACGGATGTGGTGCTGTGTCCTGTAGCCGATGGAGGCGAAGGAACCGTCAAGATACTTACAAGAGCCGTTCGCGGCAGGATATTGACTACAGCTGTACACGGCCCCCTCATGGATTCAGTAAAGGCAGAATGGGGTATGTTTGATGATAAAAAGACTGCAATTCTTGAAATAGCGGAAACCGCGGGACTAACCCTTGTTGGGGCGGAACGACTGGATCCCACTAAGACTACCTCTTACGGCCTGGGCGAGCTTATCAGGAATGCTCTGGACGCGGGCGCAAAAAATATTATTATTGGTCTCGGCGGAAGTGCAACCAACGATGGTGGCACCGGGATGGCTGAGGCGCTTGGAGTCCGCTTTTCGGGTAGTGATTCTCCTATGACCGGGGGAAGACTTCTTGACATTGCATCAATAGATATGTCAAATATAGACGAGAGAATACATGATGTATCATTTCAGGTTGCCCTGGATGTGTCTAATCCGCTCCTCGGCCCCCAAGGCGCTGCCCACGTATTCGCTCCACAAAAAGGAGCGACACCGACTCAAGTGGACCTACTTGAAAAAGGCATGAGTCATTTGGCGTCACTATTTCCTCAAGTCTCCCCGAATCTTTCGGGCGCGGGCGCATCCGGAGGACTCGGTTGGGGATTAGTTGCCTTTGTGGACGCCGAACTGAAGAGTGGAATTGATCTTTGTCTCGACACCCTTAATTTTGAAAGCTTGGCAAATGGTGCTCATTTGATAATTACGGGCGAAGGTTCGCTTGATCAACAGACTTTGCAGGGAAAGGTTCCTCTCGGAGTAGCTAAACGAGCAGCAGCGATGAATATTCCAACTATAATCCTTTCCGGGGATCATAACGTTTCCTTAATAGACCTTGAGGAGTATGGGGTTATTGGCTGTTACTCAATCTGTAAGGATTTCAACGTATCGGCGGAACGTTCGATAGCAGAGGCGACTATTTTGCTTGAAGACCTTGCTGCCAGCGTCATTTCCAAGTTTAGGAAAAAGTAATTTGTGCGTGCAGATGTACATAGACGATTGCGTGAGTTCGGTGAAAATGCCTCGATTATTTTTACTCAGGATCACAACATTCAGTATGACGTGCCTGTCCAAAATATCATCGCTATGCGGGAGGAGTTTCGCAGGTATATCTGACCGAATCAGGAAATGCATTGAAATTCACCAGGGCAATCGGTCTGGCCTGTGTATCATAGCTAACAACAAGAAAGAGTTAAAAATATGTTCGTGAATATACCATACCATAATCGATCTATTGAAATACGGGTGCCTGATGATACTACCGTGTATCAAACCACTTACCCGGAACCCGAAGCTAATGCGCGCGAGCTTGTTCTGAAGACCGTGAGAACTCCTGTTGCATGCCCACCCCTTCAGGAAGTGCTAAGGGGGTCAGGTGCACAATCGGCAGTTGTTGTCGTCTCAGATATCACAAGACCAATTCCTTATGCTGAGTTTCTCGATGTCGTACTTGAAGAAATTGAGAATGCGGCAGTGCCCAGAAGCAACATCCTCATCCTCATTGCTACGGGTATGCACCGGCCTAGCACGCCTGCAGAACGTAAGCACATGTTTGGCCCGGAGGTGTGTAAACGGTATCGCATTATGGATCACCATGCAGAGAAAACCGATGAATTGGTGACGATAGACGGAATAAGCCATGCCGGGCGTTCCATTGAACTGAACAGGTATTTTGTAGAAGCTGATTTTCGTCTGGTGACAGGATTGGTGGAACCACATTTCATGGCAGGTTTCTCTGGCGGCCGAAAGGCTGTGTGCCCGGGACTATGTTCCCTGGAAACCGTAAAGACATTTCACGGGTTCACTTTCCTGGACAACGATTTCGCCATAAACGGAAATCTGGATGGGAACCCACTCCATAACGAGGCCCTTTCGATTGCCAGGCAAGCAGATGTGGGGTTTTGCATTAATTTCGTTGTGAATGAGAAACATCGGCTCATCAATGCTGTTGCAGGCGACCTGGAAGCATCCCATAAGACAGCCTGCGAGTTCGTGAAGAGGCATGCGTGTCCGCAGGTAGAACAAAAAAAGGACGTCGTTCTTACCTCCAGTGGTGGATACCCATTAGATGCGACGTTCTACCAATGCGTAAAGGGAATGATTTCCTGTTTGCCGGCTGTCAAAAAGGCGGGTGTTGTTATTTCAATTGCAGGCTGTTCGGAAGGCATAGGAGGGGCTGAGTATCAGAACATCATGAATAAGTATTCCGGCAAATGGAAGGAGTTTCTGAACCACTTGCAGGGCAACCACAACATCATAAAGGACCAATGGCAATTCCAGATGCAAACCAGGATTTTGAAGCACATTGGAGATGACAATCTCATCTTTTTAACCGACGGTCTTGGTGTTTCGGATTTGAACAGGCTGAGTGTCAACGGAATTCATGCATCCGAAAGTAACATGCAGGAAAGAGTCCAAGCGCTATTAGACGAGTTCGTACATGAAGGCCGATCCCTGGCGGTTATTCCTGAAGGCCCATATTGTGCCCCCATCTGACAGGTCGGAAAACAGATCCTACAGAGCAAATTCGCGAGAGAAAAAAATATATATCACCCCGGCATGCGCGGGGCGCGGCGATTTGGCCACCTGTTTTTTGTGTCGCTACTCAGTTCAAACGTTAGAAACTAGAGAAATGATGGGATAAATACAAAAGGAAAAAAAACAATATGAGAAATATGAGAATTGCAATTACAGGAACAATGTTTTTGTTTGGGTTGACGTTAGGTGCGCAAGAAAAGGATAGATCCGTAAAACTGGTTGAAGTCCGAAAGATATGGGACAAGGCAAACCACAATGCATTCACTGATTTACTTCGTTTTCAAGACCGCTGGTTCTGCGTGTTTCGCGAGGGGAAAAACCACATTTCCTCAGATGGAGCTCTGCGAGTTATCACGTCGACCGATGGTGAAAAGTGGGAATCGGCAGCGCTTATCACGTCACCGAATTCCGATCTCCGCGATGCGAAGATCACAGTCACGCCGGATGGACAATTGATGCTGTGCGGAGCCGAGGCACTACATGACAAATCGAAGCATACTCACCAATCATTGGTCTGGTTCTCGAAAGATGGTCGCACTTGGAGCGACCGGCAGGAGATCGGCGACCCGAACTTCTGGCTCTGGCGAATGACGTGGCATAAGGGGAAGGCATATAGCATCGGCTACATGTGCGGCAAGGATAAGTCGGTCCGACTCTACTCCAGTAACGACGGGAAACGGTACAAAACGCTCGTTGA
>JAUUYL010000123.1 GCA_030590485.1 Lentisphaerota bacterium
GATAGACTTTATTCCCGGACGGTTTAACTCGGATCCAACTGAGAGCAGCTACCGTAAAATGACCTGTGGACTGGCAGTCGCCATGATGTTACCAGTCAAGCGAGAAGGCGAATTGAGTTTTCTGATCGACGGCGGACTACCGTTTGAAATCCTCAAGAAGAACTCGATTCACAGGAAGTCAGCCATCAGGAAAGTACTTGGAAGAGTCAAGCGCAAGATAAAGAACCTTCTGTAGGTGATACCAGGCTGCAGATGAAGATCATTACTCCTGTTTCGCCATGCTGGCGTGGTAGCTCATGCACAGATTACCCTGTACCTACTCGCCTGCCTGTATACTGGCCTGGAGCTGAATTGCCTAGTATTCTGACTAAACACGAAACAGATCATTGAATGCAGCAGCGGGCGCGAGTCCCGCAGGCTCATGTCAAAATAGGCGAGGCACTGTGGGTCGCCGAGGGCAGGGTGTTGCTGGATTATGTGCGGCGGGAACTCGAGGATCACCTCAAATGCGGTCTTCTTGAGCACGGCTGCCTTAGTGTGCGATGTGATACCTGATCTGAGGTGAAAACTCAAATGAAGCTACATGTTATTGGCTGTTATATAGGGGTGTCAGGGTTGTGGTCACAGAGGGGTAAGAGCCCGTAATGGAGGGCGTTTTTGTTATTGGTTGTTGCAGTATGTAGATCACCTTTATATAATTACGACAGTTGGAGTCGCGAGTTCGAATCTTGTTCCCCGCTCCAAAATTCGGTATTTCTGATGAGATGGCCTCGGTAAACCGCCCGGGGTTTTTTCACATTGGAAACAGATATCTGGCGAAGTGGCAGAGTGGCTATGCAGCGGATTGCAAATCCGTGGACCTCGGTTCGACTCCGGGCTTCGCCTCCAAAATAATTGCTTTAATACAGCCTGTTACCAGTGCTTGAAAAACGTCAGACATAACTCCACGCAAAAAAGGCTGCAAATCCGGCAAGGCAACTGCTGGGACACTCAGTTTAATATGCCATCGAACGTCCAGTCCAACCTGACTCGTGCTGGGATTGGTGATGTCCGGAATTGCTGTGTGGCAGGGGCAGTGCCTGATCTTTGCTTTTGGCGGCAGCGAATTTGATTTGAACTCATCAGTTTACATTATAGGCTCTGGCATGATTTCGAGGCTTGATCAATGACAGGTTCGCATATTCGCATCGAAGGATTTGATGTCTTTGATACCGTTTTGACGCGGATTATCTCCCCCCCACAGGCTGCTTTCGTTCATCTCGGCAGGCGCTTGACTGAAAAGTATGATCCAGAGTTCTCGCCGGAATTTTTTGCGGCCCAACGTCGTTTGGCGGAAGTGCGCTGCATGCAGAATCTCGGTCATTCAACGAGCATTTACGACATCTATGACGAGTTGGCGAGCACCTTGCTACTCAGCGATGAGTTGCGTAGCAAGATCCTGGTCGATGAAGTTGATTACGAAAAGGAGATCACCTATGTGGTTCCTGAGGTTCGCTCACTGCTTGCGGAGGCCCGGCAGAAAGGGCGTAAAGTTGTCTTCATTTCCGATATGTATCTAGCCGAACCGCTATTGCGGGATCTATTAACCCATCATAATGTGTTAGCAGAGCAGGATTCCGTCTATGTATCGTGTGATCATGGAGTAAGTAAAAGCTCGGGAGAGCTGTACTCCTATGTGTTGGATAAGGAGGGCATAAAGCCATCGCAATTGCTGTTCCGTGGCAATAATCCGCACGCCGATGTGTTTTCTGCTCGCCGATCTCGAATTGTGGCAGTGCATCATGCGGTGGCAAATCCTAACAGGTTCGAGCAAGCCTTAGAACGCCACTCGGGGCGTACCGGTGGGCTTGCAGCATTGTTTGCAGGCGCGTCCAGAAAGGCGCGGTTGACCGTGTCAGCAGACTCGCCGCATCGTGAATGCTTGCGTGAGGTCGCTGCCGGTGTTGCGGCACCTATGTTAGTTAGCTTTGTGATTTGGGTGCTGCGCAAGGCAGAGCAGCTGGGGCTAACAAGGTTGTATTTCTTATCGCGGGATGGTCAGATTCTGTTGGAAATCGCAAACAGAATGAAGGATAAACTGTCAGTCAATATTGAATGCCGATATCTCTATGCCAGCAGATTGTCCTGGAACCGATGCACAGATACTGATGAGACCCAAGAATGGCTTTGGCATGACGTAGAAAAGAGCACTACCCTAAAGGATATGCTCACTCGTCTATCGGTATCCTTTGCAGACGTGTGTGAAGAACTGGCGGCACACGGCTTCAACGCCGGTTGTTTGGATGTGCCGCTGACGGATCGGAAACTTAAAGATCTGCGGGACTGCTTGTCGAGCGATCAGTTCCGATTAAAGAGTGCCGAGATTCGGGCTGAAAATAGAAGCATCCTGGATGCTTATTTGCACCAGGAAGGTGTTTTCGATTCGGCCTGTAAGGGGATTGTCGATATTGGATGGATTGGGACTTTGCACGAAACCCTCTCGGGATTCCTGGAAAAAGAGAACGCGCCTCCGGTGCATGGCTTTTTCTATGGTCTGAAGAAGTATGACACCAAATGGAAGGATTTACGTCATGGCTTCCATTTCGATTTGAACCGGCGTTTAGGACCGCAAAATCCGCTGGCTTTTAATGGTCTGTTAGTAGTTTCCGAGGTGTTTTGTGCCGCTGACCACGGGACTGTATACGGATTTGAAAAAACTGGCGACGGGATCTGCCCACAGTTGGGTGAAGGCTGGACCGACCACGCAGAAGCCTGGGGTTTTTCACTGTATCGTGAGACTATGATGGCTTTTGCAGATGCGCTTAATGTAGGTAAATGGGACTCTGAACGCGTTGCTGTAATGCGTGATCCGATCGATGAAGTAATGCGGCTGTTCTGGTCGAGTCCCAGTTTGACAGAAGCTCAGGCCTGGGGCTCGTTTCCTTGGGACGCCGGCCAAGGTAGCGAGAACGCTATCATTCAACTCGCAGAGCCTGTGGCTTTCCCCCAGCTTACAAGTCTGCTGCTGCTGAGGACTACCACAATCCAGAAACATAATATTTCCTGGTTTGAAGGGTCGATGCGAATATCTCCATATTATATACAGAGTGTTTTTCGAGGCGTATATTTTTGGAATCGTACGATGCAGAAGTTATACAGAATCGCTAAGAGGGTGACAATTAAAATTCGCGCCTCGCGAATCTCAAGATAAAATGCTCCAAGTCTACCGTACGATTGCCGCGCATCTGATCAAGAAGGCAGGGTTGATGCATATTCTGGCCCATTCCGGTCACTGATTCTGGTTGTTAATAACCAGCGGAAGCAGGTAAAAAAGGCTGCAAATTCGGCAAGGTGACAGCCCACTCCAAGGCAAAACAGGACGAAATAACAATAAACGAAAATTCACAACCGCTTGAAATATTGTGATATAGTTTTTTGCGCGGAGGGAATTTCCCAAATTTTGGATTGCAAATCCGTGGATCTCGGTTCGACTCCGGGCTTCGCCTCCATATTTTGCACCAATCCTGGCCCAATCAGAATGGAGTGAGTTGCTCCATTACCCGGCGGAAAGATACCCCTCATCTGAGCCACACGCTTTCTTCAGATTATCGACTGTGCCAATGTGTTCGATCCTGCCCGGAATTCATTTTCCTGTTTCCAAGTCATTTCAATCCCCGTTAGACTACGCAACTCTGCCGACAGCCCGGGTGGCGAAATTGGTAGACGCAAGGGACTTAAAATCCCTCGGTGGCAACACCGTGCCGGTTCGATTCCGGCCCCGGGCACCATATAAAACAACAAGTTATAATAAATCGATATTTCTCACTATTTCGGAAATATAAGAATGTAGACGTTATGTAGACAGGCGGCGGTTTTAGCCGCGGTATTTGTCATAGGCGACCTTAGGTATATTTCCGAGCATGGCCGGATTAGCC
>JAUUYL010000070.1 GCA_030590485.1 Lentisphaerota bacterium
ATGAGATCGGAAAGTATCTCAGCAAGCTTGCAGGTGAACCAGTTAAGTTTGAAAAGGCTTCGATAGGGTTGCCGTATGTGTTGGTGCTTGATGGTGTTGAGAGCGAAAATTTTGATTTGGAAGGCGAAGTGGGGTTCCGGGTTGAGGAGGTGAGGATAGGCCTCGGGTTGAAGGGTGGGCGTATAATCAGGCTCTATGGGTGTACATTGTTTCTTGTTCAGGCTGCTGACGAGCAGTGGAGTCCGGGGGTTTTTGCCCGGCTGGGTGATCTGCCGTTAGGCAATGTGGGTGATATAACGCGGTTGACATCGGGGTTTCGTGATGGGGTGAGATTGATCATAAAAGATGGTGCCATTAAGTGGAAAAGCAGTGCCGGGGCGGGTGCATTTGCGAGTAAGATTGATTTTGAAATGTCTCGTATTAAGATGCCCCGGCAGGTAATGTATAACTATCGTCTCATGGTGCATAATGTGTTGGGAGTTGATGGTGCCAGGGGGCGTGATGTTGAGCGTGAGTGGCTTGCTTCTGACGGGGACGGTTACATTGAGATTGCCCGTTCTGAGGATGTGGATTTAAAGGGCAGAGTCGGGTTTTGGGATGATGACGGTTCTGTTCAAAAGGTTGAAGACTGAATTTAGAGGGAGATAGATGATAAAGCAGGATAGAGCAAGAGAGTTGATGGCAGGTTTCGGGGAGGGGCGGATTCTTGTTGTGGGTGATTTAATGCTTGATCGGTATGTGACCGGGCAGGTGAGTCGGATATCGCCTGAGGCGCCTGTGCCTGTTGTTTGTGTTACTGATGAGTATAGTCGTCCTGGCGGGGCGGCTAATGTGGCTAAGAATATAGTTTCCTTTGGCGGCAATGTTCAGATGGCGGGTGTTGTTGGCTCTGATGGTGATGGAGATGATTTGGAGGGTATGTTGTCGGCGGTGGGCGTTGACACGGGCGGGGTGGTCAGGAGCAAGGTTGATCGGACTACGGTGAAGACGAGGGTGTTGGCTGACAGGCAGCAGATCGTGAGGGTTGACAGGGAGCGTGAGAATGGTGCTGACGAGAAGGCTGAGGATGAGTTGTGCAACATTCTTCCTGAAATGGTTAAGAGTGCCAGTGGTGTGATAGTGGAAGATTATGGCAAGGGTATTATTACGCAGAAGCTGTTGGATGTCGTGATCGATGCGGCGACAGCTGCCGGGGTTCCCGTTGGTATGGATCCGAAATATGGGCATGATTTGCGTGTTGGCGGTATTAAGCTGGCTACGCCTAATTATAAGGAGGCATGTTCTGCGGCTGGGTTGGGTGTAGTGGATCTCAGTGATGAGGTGAAGAGCAGGGCGAGTGTGGTCAGGGCGGGGGAGTTGTTGCTTGATAGTTGGAATGCGGAGATATTGCTTGTTACGCTTGGTTCTAAGGGGATGTGTTTGATTAGCGGGGGTAGTGAGCCTGAGTTTATTCCCACGCGTGCCAGGGAGGTGTTTGATGTGTCGGGTGCGGGGGACACTGTTATTTCCGCGGCGATGTTGGCGTTGACGGCGGGGGCGAGCGATTACGAGGCGGCTTCGATTGCGAATTATGCTGCTGGCGTTGTTGTTGCCAAGGTTGGGACGGCTACTTGCACCCAGGAGGAGCTTTTGGCCAGTATAGGGCAAGGTGGAGGGTAGCGAAGATATGAGGACGGTTGGAGTTATTCCGGCGAGATGGGGGTCCACGAGACTACCGGGGAAGAGCCTGGTTGATATTTGTGGTAAGCCGTTGGTTCAATGGGTTGTTGAGGCTGTTGAGCGGGCTGAAAAGCTGGATGATGTTCTTGTGGCTACTGACGATGAGCGGATTGCTGAAGTCGTAAATGGCATCGGTGCAAAGGTTGTGATGACTCGGGCTGATCACACTACTGGCACAGACAGGATAGCTGAGGCCATTGAGGGGATAGATGCTGAGGTTGTTGTTAATATACAGGGTGACGAGCCGTTGATTGAGCCGGGTCTGATTGATAAGCTGGCGGAGTTGATGCAGGGTGACGACAGTTGGGATATGGCTACGGCTGCGGTTCCTATTGATGACGAGATGGAGTTGAATAATCCGTCGGCGGTAAAGGTTGTGTGGGGTGATGAGCACAGGGCCTTGTATTTTTCCAGATCGGTAATACCTTATGTTCGGGATGCTCTTGATGAAGGCCGGATTCACTGGCGTCATCTTGGCATTTATGCGTACAGGCGGAGTTTTCTTGAGCGGCTTGTTGCGACGTCGCCATGTTTGCTGGAGAAGGCGGAGAAGTTGGAGCAGCTTCGGGCTCTTTGTATTGGAGCCCGGATGGCTGTTGTGGAGACTGAAGATGCGGGTATGGGTGTTGATACATCTGAAGATGTGAAAGTTGTGGAGATGATTCTTAAGAGTAGAATATCGAATAATGAATAATGAATATCGAATATCGAAGTTGGCGGAAGGATTACATTAAGTGAAGACAGTTGAAGTTTGTGATGTTTTGATAGGTGAGGGGCGTGGGCTGGTTTTGATTGCGGGGCCTTGTGTGATTGAGAGTCGGGATGTATGTCTGGAGATTGCGGGCAAGTTGGCGGAGTTGGCAGAGAAAGAGAGCATACCGTTTATATTCAAGGCTTCATATGACAAGGCTAACAGGTCGTCGCATTTGTCTTTCCGGGGTCCTGGAATTGATGAGGGTTTGGAAGTTCTTGCGGAAGTAAAGGCTCAGTTTGGTGTTCCGGTTTTGACGGATGTGCATGGGGTAGATGAGGTTGGCAAGGTTGCGGATGTTGTGGATGTTATTCAGATTCCGGCTTTTCTTTCGCGACAAACGGATTTGATACTTGCGGCTGCCGAGACGGGGAAGGCGGTGAATGTCAAGAAGGGCCAGTTCATGGCGCCGAACGACGTGAAGAACATAGTCGCAAAGGTGCGGAGTAGTGGTAATGAGAATTTGACGATAACGGAGCGCGGTTGTTCTTTTGGGTATAATGATCTTGTTGTGGACATGCGGAGCATACCTGTGATCAGGGGGATGGGTTGTCCTTTGATCTTTGATGCGACGCACAGTGTTCAGAGTCCTGGCGGGGCGGGCGACAGGTCGGGTGGTGACAGGACTATGGTTCCTTGTCTGGCTAAGGCGGCAGTGGCTGCTGGTTGTGATGGTGTGTTTCTTGAGACCTATTTTTCTCCTGATGATGCTCTTTGCGATTCGGCGAACGCCATGGCGTTTTCTGATTTGCGGGATTTATGGTGTACTTTAAGGGCGATACATGAAGCTGTTGAATAAACTGATTCGCCTGCTGTTTTTCTCTGCAACGTTTCTGTGTTTTTCTGTGTATGGGGAGACGGTTGCCATTGATCTTCCTGGTTTTCCGGCGAGGGATGTTCGGGTTCCGATTGAGTTGTATGAGGATGGTTCAGTGAAAGTGCAGATGTTTGCGCAGGGGGCTCGGGTCAGGCGTGAAGGGGTGCATGCGCGTAAGAATGAGACAGAGCTGGTGGGGGTCAGGGTTGAGTTTTATACGTTGGACGGGGAGGTTGACGGGAGGGTATTTGCTGAGCATTGTATTTATCATTCGGCAATCAAGGCGGTGATGTCTGAGCGATTTGTTAAGATAGAGAAGCAGGGGCTTGTTATCACGGGGACGGGTTTTAAGTGGAAGTCGAAGTCGGAGAGTTTTGAGTTGATGAATAAGGCTAAGGTCGACTTCCCTGTAGTTATGAAGGATGTGGTTGGTAATGGGGATCGAACTGTGATAAAATCCAATTATTTGAAATTTGATCATTCCATGCGTTTGGCGTATTTTGAGGGCGATGTTCGGGTTGAGGATTCGCGGGTGGACATGACGTCGGACAGGCTTACGGTGTTGTTTGAAGGAACGAATAGTATTAAGACTGTGACGGCTGACGGCAATGTTACGGCTGTGAGCAGGGAGGGTTCGACGGGTACCTGTGATAAGGCCATTTATTTTGATGCGGAATCAAAGGTTCTGATGACTGGTGACGTGACGATTCGCGGGGGGGAAGGCAGTTTGTCGGGAAACAAGGTGACAATATGGTTGAATGAGGGCAGAATGACGAGTGAGCCTGGTCGTCTTGTGGTGCCGGAGCGGGAGGCGGGGGCGTCGAGAAAGTCGAGTTTGTTCAGCAGGCGTAATGATAAGGTGAGGGCGAGGAAAGCTGTTGATGCATTTGGGTTGGATGCGGAGCCGCTCACGGATGCTGGTGGGATTTAATTTATGAGTATGCAGGATAAGTTGATAAGTGCAGAGAAGGTGGTGAAGGTTTATCATGGTAAGGCTGTGGTAAATGAGGTCGATCTGTATGTTGATAGGGGTGAGATTGTTGGTTTGTTGGGTCCTAACGGGGCTGGCAAGACGACAACTTTTTACATGGTGCTTGGTCTTATCAAGCCTGATGGAGGGAAGATCTTTTTTAAGGATAAGGAGATAACAAATAAGGCTGTTTATCAGAGAGCGCGTATGGGTGTTGGATATCTTGCTCAGGAGCCTTCGGTTTTTCGCAAGTTGACGGTTGAGGAAAATGTGTTGGCGATTCTTGAGACGGTGGAGAAGTCGCCGAAGAAGCGTTTGGAGCGGCTTGAAGAGTTGCTTAATGATTTGGATTTGAGTAAGCTGGCTAAGCAGAAGGCGTACACATTGAGTGGTGGTGAGAGGCGAAAGCTTGAGATCACAAGGGCTCTGGTTACGAATCCTGCGATACTTATGCTTGATGAGCCGTTCAGTGGGGTTGATCCTATTGCGGTAAACGATATAAAGGAGATTATTACCGGTTTGAGAAAGAAGGGGTTGGGGATTTTGATAACCGATCATAATGTCCGCGAAACTCTTTCTATTGTCGACAGGGCTTATCTTCTTTTTGAAGGTAAGGTTTTGCGTGAGGGGAAGAGTGATTTTCTGATTAAAGATGAGATGAGCAGAGAGTTGTATCTCGGTCATGAATTCAGTATGTAGAAAGGAAAGGATGATATGCCTGTTGAAGTAACGGTGAGACATGTAGAGATAGACAAGGAGTTGCAGGAGTATGCAAGGCACAAGGCTGAGACGTTGGCTGATTCGTTTCCGAGGGTGGAGTATGTTCATGTTGTTATTGATGTTGAGAAGCACCTTCAGCTGGTAGAGGTTATTGCACAGGCAAAGAACCATGTTCGTGTTGACGCGTCAGAGTCGTCTGATCAAATGCGCGGATCTATAGACAAGGCCTTTGAGAGAGTTGAGAGGCAGCTTCGTAAGGCCAGGGATAAAGTTCAGAGTAAGCGTAAGAGCAGGGCTAAAGTTGACAGCAGGATTGCGGATAGCGATACGATTGAGGATTAAAAGTAAGGAGCGGGAGAGTGAAACCGAAAGAACGTAGTGGAGATAAATTATCTATAACGGTTGGGGAATTTTTCGAGAAGGCCCAGGAAGCGTTGAGTCTTGAGTTGGTTGCCGGGGGTGATGGGATGGATAATCGCATTGTCGAGGCGGCTATTAACAGGCCTGGGCTGGCTCTCACGGGCTTTTACGAGTATTTTGCGTGGAAGCGGATACAGACTTTTGGTTATGCGGAACACAAGTACCTGAGTTCGCTTGCGGTGGTGGCGCGTGACGAGAGGCTGAAAGAGTTTTTTTGCAGCAAGATACCTTGTGTCGTTCTGGCGCGTAACAAGAAGATTACCGCCGAGATGCGAAAGCTTGCTGATGAGTTCAATGTTCCGGTGCTTCGGACTAAGATGGTCACCAAGTATTTTATGAACGCTGCGACTATTCTTATGGAGAATTTGATGGCACCTACTTTGAAGGTCCAGGGCACCATGATAGAGTTTATGGGGATAGGTGTTCTTATTGAAGGCAAGTCCGGGATGGGCAAGAGCGACACGGCGCTTAGTCTTGTTAAGAAGGGGGCTGCGCTGGTGTCGGATGATATTACGAAGTTGAGGGTTGATAGTCTTTCGAGGGCGCTTCTTGCTTCTCCGGTTGAGTTGACCAGGTATCATATGGAGATAAAAGGTGTGGGTATCATACATGTTCCGAGTCTGTTTGGAGTTGCAGCTGTGCGTAGTGAGAAGGTGTTGAATCTTATTGTAACGCTTTGCAATAAGGGTGATATTGATGATAGCGTTTCGCTGGATGGCGAGAAACTGACACGAGAGATTCTTGGCGTGGATGTTCGAAATGTAAAGATAGCGGTGGTTCCCGGTCGGGATATTGCTAATGTTGTTGAAGTGGCAACGCTTGACTACAAGTTGAAGATGCTGGGTCATGATGCTGCCAAGGAATTGGACGACAGGCTGATAGATGTTATGTCGGGAGGCAGGGGGGTGTACCGTTGAGCACCGAAGAGAATGGAAAAATGGAAGAGATGATAACGCGAGAGTTTGAGATACTCAATCAATACGGGATTCATGCAAGGCCGGCGGCTTTGTTTGTGAAGACGGCTTCCAGGTTTGACGCTGAGATTATTGTGGAGAAGGGGGACAATAGGGTTTCCGGTAAGAGTATTATGGGGTTGATGACGCTTGAGGCGTCGAAGGGATCCATGCTGAAGATAACAGTTGAAGGGGAAGATGGTGAGGAGGCTTTGGCGGAGATAGGAGCCTTGATAGAGGGTAAGTTTGACGAAGATTAATCCGTTTGCCGGGTGTTCGAATGGCTGAGAAGAAAAAAGAAGTGGTATTGAGAGGCATAGGCGTTTCGCCGGGTGTTGTGGTGGGGTCTGTGTATGTGCTTGCATCAAAGTCGACCATAGTGCCCGAATGGGATGTTCCGGTGTCTCGTGTTGACGCAGAGTTCGCCAGGTTTGAGGATGCGATAATTGAGACTCGCCGTCAAATCAGCAAGATACAGAAGAATCTCATGGAGAGCACCACGGGGCGTGATGCGGAGCTGTTTGATGCTCATCTCATGATTCTCGATGACAGGACTTTTCTTGAAGACGTAATAGAGGGTATCACTGAGCGGCGCAAGAATGCTGAGATTGTGGTCAAGGATGTGCTGGGTAAGCATATCGATACTTTGTCTACGGTTGATGATGATTATTTGCGTGAGCGTGTCGCGGACTTGCGTGATGTGTCCCGAAGAATCATAAGCAACCTTTCGGGTGATTCTGTATCGCAGCTGGGTAAGTTGAATAAGCGGCATATTGTTGTTGCTGCGGACTTGGCACCTTCCGAGACTGCGGCTCTTCGCAAGGATCTGGTTGTTGGGTTTGCAACTGACCAGGGTAGTCCGACTTCTCACACGGCGTTGATGGCTCGTGCTCTTGAGATTCCTGCAATAGTCGGGCTTCATGATGTTACGAGGACGGTCAGATCTGGCGACGAGATATTGATCGACGGTAACAAAGGCGTTCTGATTATCAATCCCAAGCCAAATCAGCTGAAGAAGTACGGTGAGTTGGCCAAGGCAAGAAAGACCATTGAACGTGAGCTTACCACTCTTAAAGAGGAACCGGCTGAGACGCTGGATGGACACCGAATAGTCTTGTCTGCCAATGTGGAAGGATCTGAGGAGGTTGATGCGGTGTTGCAGTATGGAGCGGAAGGTGTTGGATTGTTCAGGTCTGAATATCTTTACATGTCTCAGGAGAAAGTTGTTGGGGAAATGGAGCAAGCTGAGGTTTATACTGAGGTAGCCGAGAGGTTGAGTCCTGCGCCGTTGATTGTAAGGACATTTGATATTGGTGGTGATAAGTCTATTTTTGGTGAACAGTCGATGGAAGCGAATCCGTTTCTGGGTTGCAGGTCGATTAGGCTGGCATTGGCTCGTCCGGATGAGTTTAAGGTTCAGTTGCGTGCGATTTTGCGTGCCAGTGCGGTTGGAAACGTCAAGATAATGTACCCTATGATTTGTAATGTCGAGGAAGTGATTTCTGCTAATGACTTGCTTGAAGAGGCCAAGGCTGAGTTGAAGGCTTCGAAAGTCGCGTTTGATGATGATATTGAGGTTGGCATCATGGTTGAGATTCCGTCTGCGGCCTTGACGGCGGATGTTATTGCTGAGCATGTCAGTTTCTTCAGTTTGGGTACGAATGATCTGGTGCAGTATACGTTGGCCGTTGACCGTGTAAACGAGAAGGTGGCGTATCTTTATGAGCCGACGCATCCTGCTGTTTTGAAGTTGATCAAGCTTACCGTTGATGCGGGGCATAAACATGGATTGTGGATTGGGCTATGTGGAGAGATTGCTTCTGACCCGATAATAGCTCCGTTGCTTATTGGGATGGGTATTGATGAGTTAAGTGTGCCACCGTCTGCTGTTCCTCTGATCAAGGACGCGGTGAGGAGCGTTACGTTGTCCCAGGCCAAGAAGCTTGCAGAGAAGTCTCTTAAAGCCAGCGAAGCGGCGGAAGTGTTGGGTTATTGCAGGCGTTTGACCAAGGAAGTCGCCCCGGAACTCCTCGAATTAATCTAAGTTTGCTTCTGTTTAGACTTTCATTCTTCCCTTTATATCTGCTAATCTTCGGGCTTGATTTAATAAGAACTAAATGAAGGAGCATAAGAAAATGGCAAAGAATAAGCATTTATTCACATCGGAATCAGTGACTGAAGGGCATCCTGACAAGGTTGCGGATGGTATTTCTGACGCGATATTGGATGCGCATCTAAAGGGCGACAAGAAGTCCAGGGTGGCGTGTGAAACAATGGTGAGCACGGGCATGGTTGTGATTGCCGGGGAAATCACCAGTAAAGCGGTTGTTAAGTATGCTGATGTGGTGCGTAATACGGTCAGGGAGATAGGTTATGTTGATCCTGATTGTGGTTTCAGCAGTGATACTTGTGCGGTTCTGGTTTCTCTTGATCGTCAGTCTCATGATATATCTCAGGGTGTTACGGCGGGTAAGGGTCTTTTCAAGGAACAGGGTGCTGGTGATCAGGGCATGATGTTTGGGTATGCTTGTGATGAGACTAGAGAGCTTATGCCGATGCCTATCATGTATGCGCATCGTTTGACGAGGGCGTTGAGTAATGCGAGAAAGTCTGGAAAGTTGAATTTCCTGCGTCCGGATGGTAAGTCGCAGGTTTCTGTTGTATATGAGGATGATAAGCCTCAGTACATCGATACAATTGTTGTTTCGAGTCAGCATACTCCTGATGTTTCTCATAAGAAGCTGACTGAGGGTATTATCGAGGAGGTTGTTAAAAAGCAGATTCCTAAAAAACTTATTTCGAAGAAGACAAGATATCTGATTAACCCGACAGGTCGTTTTGTTATTGGTGGACCGCATGGTGACTGTGGGCTTACGGGCAGAAAGATCATAGTTGATACTTATGGCGGTATGGGTCGCCATGGTGGTGGTGCTTTTTCCGGGAAAGATCCATCAAAGGTAGACCGTAGTGCTGCTTACATGGCCAGATATATTGCGAAGAACATTGTGGCCGCGAAGCTTGCCAGCAGATGTGAGGTTTCTCTTGCTTACGCTATCGGGTTTTCTGATCCGGTTTCGGTTCGTGTTGATACTTTCGGTACAGGCAATGTTTCTGATACCCTGATTTCCAGAGCTGTAAATAAGACATTTGGCTTGAAGCCCGCGCAAATCATCAAGCAACTTGATTTACTTCGTCCTGTGTATGGACCTACTTCGGCGTATGGTCACTTTGGTAGAACGACAGGTTTGAAGTCATTTACATGGGAAAAGACAGATAAGACTGAAGCTCTTATTGCAGCAATATAATCACGCAATTCTGAAAAAGAAAGTGACGACGATTCAATGAAGAAGAAAAAGTTCAATGATTACATAGTAGCCGATATTAAGCAGGCAGCTTTTGGCAGGCGGGAAATCGAGTTGGCAGAGCATGAGATGCCTGGCTTGATGGAGTTGAGGGCTAAATATGGCAAGGATAAGCCGTTGCGTGGTACGCGTATCACGGGGTCTTTGCACATGACTATTCAAACTGCGGTCTTGATAGAGACATTGAAGGTGCTTGGAGCGAAGATTCGCTGGGCGAGTTGCAATATTTATTCTACCCAGGATCATGCTGCTGCGGCAATAGCTGCGGCGGGAATCCCTGTTTTTGCGACTAAGGGCGAAAGCCTGGAGGAGTATTGGGAGTATACCGATAAGATTCTTGACTGGGGTAAGGGTAAGGGCCCGACCAGCATCGTGGATGATGGTGGAGACGCCACGATGTTGATACATGTTGGACGTCAGGCGGAGGATGATCCGTCGATACTCAAGAAAAAGGCAGGCAGCAAGGAAGAGGCTGTGTTCTTGAAGCAGATAGCCAAGTCAATTAAGAAAGATCCGACTAGGTTTCATCGCATTGCCAAGAAGATAATAGGTGTTTCAGAGGAGACTACGACAGGTGTGCATAGGCTTTATCAGATGCATGAGAAGGGTGAGCTCCTCTTTCCTGCGTTTAATGTGAACGATGCGGTTACGAAGTCTAAGTTTGATAATCTTTATGGGTGCAGGCATTCTTTGATTGATGGCATTTGTCGCGCGACAGATCTTATGATCGCGGGCAAGGTGGCTGTGGTCGCCGGGTATGGTGATGTTGGCAAGGGTTGTTGTCAGTCGCTCAGGGGGCAGGGTGCCAGGGTTATCGTAACTGAAATCGATCCGATTTGCGCGTTGCAGGCGGCGATGGAAGGATATGAGGTTTTGCCGATGGATGAAGCTTGTGTTGAGGGCAATATTTTTGTGACAACGACAGGTTGTGCCGCTGTTATCACTGAGCGGCATATGCGCAAGATGAAGGACATGGCTGTTGTATGTAACATAGGTCATTTTGACAGCGAGATTGAGGTAGAGAAGATTGAGAAGTATAAGTGGGAAGAGATTAAGCCGCAGGTGGATAAGATTACGTTCCCCAGTGGTCGCTCAATTATCCTGCTTGCACAGGGCCGGCTTGTTAATCTGGGATGTGCTACAGGGCACCCGAGTTTTGTTATGTCCAACAGTTTTACATGTCAGGTCATGGCTCAATTAGCGCTCTACGAGAATCCAGGTGCTTATGAGGTTGGAGTGCATGTTCTGCCTAAGCTTTTGGATGAGGCAGTGGCCAGGGTTCACCTCGCCAAGTTGGGGTGTAGATTGGATGTGCTCAGTCGGAGTCAGGCAAAATATCTTGGCATCAAGCGTGAAGGCCCGTATAAGCCCGAATTCTACAGGTATTAGGCTGCGGGCAGTGGACTGTTGGACGGTGGACTGTGTGGACTGAGGCCGACGCCTTTGACGTTGCCGACTGAGGGTGTTTGCCGGGGGCCGAAGGCCGTAATCGGTAGGGTTTAATAAGTTTCTCTTTTTTCTCATTAGCCACTTGAATAAGTGTGTGTTTTAGGTATGATTTGATAATTGGAATTTTGGGTAACTAATCAGGAGGAGTTTAGATGCAATTCAGACAAGTTATTATTACTGGCGTAGTGTTGTTCGCGATTATGTTTGCGGGCGGGTTTGCTGTTGCTCAGGAGCAGGGGCATCAGGCGTTGTGGTATTTCAGTCCCGGTGCTGGAATCTATGATTACGAAGGTGATGAAGAGCTGACCGATGGTTTTATATTGTCGGGCAGGTTGGGCTATGACTTCTCGGAAATGTGGTCGTTGGAAGGTGTGTTTACTATCGCTCCTGATTTGGATGTTAACTATGCCACTAGCTATGGTAAGCAGGTAGCCCGTGCTGATTTTGACAGCACTTGGGGCGCGGGTCTTGCGATTGATGGCCTCTATCACTTTACACGTTGGGACAGGCTTGACCCGTATCTGGCTCTTGGTGTTGGTTTTTTCTGGTTTGGTGAAGATGTGAATGGGGAGTCGGTGCATACCGCGGTTAGAGTTGGTGGTGGTGTGATGTATCATTTCAACGACATGTGGGCTGTTCGCGTAGACGGCAGGGCTCTGGTGGCTGGCAAGGACACGGAAGCTAACTCGCTGATTGATGCTGGCTTGGTATGGACATGGGGTGCTTATGTTGCGCCGGATCGTTGGGCGGCGAACAGTGGGCCGATCGACAGTGACCAGGATGGTTTGACTGATGATGAAGAGACTGAGTATGGGACTGACCCGTTTGATCCTGATACTGACCATGATGGGTTGAATGATTTCGAGGAATTGCGCACCTATCATACGGACCCATTGAATCCTGACTCTGATTATGATGGGTTAAAGGATGGCCCTGAAGTTTTTCAGTATGAGACGGATC
>JAUUYL010000009.1 GCA_030590485.1 Lentisphaerota bacterium
AAAATGTCTTTTTCCTAACAGTCTACAGTCTATTGACCTACAGTCTGCATCCTATGGGATGCTACTGTCTTTCTTCCTCTCCAACACAACACTCGAGTACACCTTGAACGTAGTGCCTTCCTTCCACGCATCCGCCTGCATCCCGGCCTTGCGACTGAGCGAGTTCAACGTCTCTTCTTTCGTCCAGCCCTGCTCGACCGCTACCTCAGGAAGATAAACCGCCCTGTTGAAACCTTTCTGAATAACAATCCCATGCTCACCTAACTTGAAATCATCGACCGAAGGAATATCAGTAAACTCACTGAGTATGGATATATGCACATCAATACGCTCCAGATCCTTCGTTGTCACAGGCTTGAACCTGAAGTCCTTGAGCGAAGCATTGATCGCATTGTTATGAACCGACTTGTAAAGAGGCTCCACAGCCTTAAGAGAACCTATACAACCACGCAACATCCCCTTCACCTTCAACGTCACAAATGTCGCATAATCAGCCTTCAACTTCTTCGTCAGCTCATACTCATGCGTTTCGAAGAAATCACCTCTGCCACCCCTCACACACCAATCAAGAGTGTCTTCCGCTATAGCAAATAACGTCTCTTTCTCCTCTGCTGTCAACTCCGGCGTCCATTCTCCACTCTTATGCTCAATCACTTTAATATCCCCCTTCCTCACAACCTCCACTTTCTCAGACACAGAACCGCCATCATCAGCCACACCACACCCAGCGAAACCAATATTAATACAAAACAATAAACAAACAAGCTTCCGCATCAGTCTACCCTAAAACCTAACCCCTAAACCCCAAAACCTAATAATCCTAGCCATTCAGCCGTTAGATAAGTATAGTATCAACAAATTATTTATAAAGGAAATAGCAACAATGAATAAACACGTTTCTCTTCTTGCCATGGCCGCAATAACTATAACTCTTCTTGCGCTGACACAAATCGCCAATTGTAAGCCGAAAACATCACTTCTATCTTCCGCGCAGCCTACAGGAACCCTCGACAAATCTACCAGAAACGAAGTCGATGCAGCAATCGATAGAGGCCTGAACTGGCTCGCCGCACAACAAAAAGAAGATGGCTCATGGTCTAACGCCTCTTTTCCAGCTCTGACAGCACTCGCCTCTCAAACTTTCTCGCTGGGCAAACATCCTGACAAGAAAAAGATCCTTAAGAACGTACGTAGCTTCATCCTCACAAAGGTACAGAAAGATGGCGGCATCTACACAAACATCAAAGGCTCCAAAGGCGGAGGACTAAGCAACTACAACACCGCCATATGCACAACCGCACTCTTCTTAATGAAAGACAAATCGCTCAACCCGATCATCAGAGACGCACGAAAATTTATCGCCGCCGGACAGCATACAGGCGACGACATCTATAAAGGCGGCTTCGGCTACGACCGCGATACCAACCGCGCATACACCGATCTTCTGAATACTTTCAATGCCGCAGAAACCATGGCCCTGACCGCCAGCGTCGAGGACTCTCGTCCCTCCAACGAAAAACGTGTCGATATCGACTGGAACGCAACAATCGAATTCATCGAAAAGATGCAGAACAAAAAAGAAACCAGCACAGATGATGCCGGCGGTTTTTTCTATATGCCCGGACAGTCAAAAGCCGGACAGACAACAAACGATGCAGGCGTCGTCATCCTCCGCTCATACGGAAGCATGACCTACGTAGGCATACTCAGCCTTCTCTATGCCGACGTCAAACCCGACGACCCACGCGTAATGTCCGCATTCCATTGGTCCGCTCGCCATTGGACTCTTGAGGAAAATCCAGGCATGGGCAATCAAGGCCTGTATTTTTTCTACAACATCCTGTCAAAATGCCTCAACACTTTCGGACGCGACCTGATCCCACAAAAAGACGCCCCACCCATTGAATGGCGTCAGGAACTGGCAAATAAACTCCTATCAACACAGAAAATAGATCCCAAAACCGGCCAAGGTTACTGGATAAACGATAGCGGTCGCTTCTGGGAAAACGACCCTATTCTCGCCACCGCATACGCACTTGTAGCCCTGGAAATGCTATAACCCCTGCACCAGAGCCTCCGGCACAGTGCAGGGTGAAATAGGAGTGCTACATACATTTGAGAAACAGAAAAGATATAACTCTAATACTGTTTTTCGTATTCGCCTTTGCCCAGTTTTTTAAGCTTTGAAAAGCCAGCAGCTTTAGCTCTGTCATCAAAAGCGGCTTTCGAGCCACCTACGGATGGTGCGGATATCTGTTTTACCACGGGCGCGCCGCATTCCGGACAAACGGTGAGCTTGTCATCGGACAGGCTTTGTATAATCTCAAATCTCTCAACACAATGAGCACACCCCTTCTCTCCTTCTGTGACTTTGTATTCGTAAATAGGCATCTAATAGGTGTAAAGGTTCAAGACCTAAGATTCAAGACAAAAGGCAGGATTAGGGATTACACATCAACCATTAACCATTTAGCCATTAACCATGCATTGTTCGAAATCTTTTCGAACAATGACTAGTAGCTACTACTCACCGTCTTCACCGCAAGCTTACCATGCTTGTCAGGCTTCTCGACAGTAACAGTCGTCACACCCTCTTCATCCTTGGAAACTATAGTCTTCTGAATAACAACAAGCTCGCCACTCTTATTCCGCCCCTTAACCGTTGCCGCGGTTCCAGTTGCCGTCTTCACACTGCTGGTAATCTTTACAATCTCAAAGCCCGCACCCGGCGTCAACTCCCGCTCACTTACAGTTGTCCGCTGCCCATCAGTATCAGTAGTGACCGTCATCCTCGACCGACTTACAGTTACAAGCTTCCCATGCTTGTCCCGTTTCTTCTGCTCCGACTCAGTCTGCGATAAGGTAATCTTACTCCTCTTCGTCGTGCTGACAGCCAAAGGCTCACCATTCGCATCACAAGTCACACTCTCAGACGTGCGCACCACAATATGATCCTTAAGCCAATCATATTCCCCGCCCTCACCAAGTAAAATAGTAGAGCAAAAAAGAAAAACACATGTTGCAATTGAATATCTCATTACTATCATCGTAATTACCTAATGTCATTATATGTAACGAACGCCATCTTTTCAACCTTAGAACAAGGAATAATAAAATAAAAGCTTGCATACTACAGTATGCAGACGCACAATGATGTCTACTATTGTATGCATCGTTGTAAAGGTGAATGAATCAAGATGAGAAGTTATGAAAGACAACCAACCAGCCAGCAATATTGTTTCTCCGACGCTGATTCTCGCCGGCAAACAGGATAGCGACTGCATTCTCATACAGAAATGCAAACTTCTGGCCGTCTCCGGTCCCTTCCAGGGACAGGAGTTCGTTATGGATCGGGATTATTTCTCTATCGGAAACGACCCGCACAGCGATCTGGTAATCGAAGACTCGACAATCTCAAGGCGACATTGCGAAATTCAACTCATATCCGAGGGCTATGTCATCAGGGACCTCGAAAGTACAAATGGAACTTTTGTGCAAGGCGTAAAAATCAAGGAGGCTTTTCTGGATGAGGGAACAGAGTTCCAGATCGGTAAGACGCGACTCGTGTTCTGCCCCATGCAGGAATCTTTGGAATGGACTCTTAGCCGGAATGAATTCTTTGGCAGCATGCTCGGCAAAAGCACTTCGACAAGAAGAGTCTTTCATCTCGCCGAAACTTACTCTCCAACCGATGCGAACATACTGATCGAAGGTGAAACAGGAACAGGGAAGGAAATCCTGGCGGAGGAAATCCATAAACACAGCCTCCGCAAAAACAAACCTTTCATCGTCATCGACTGCGCCGCACTCGCGAAGGATCTAATCCAGAGCGAACTCTTCGGACACACCAAGGGTGCGTTCACCGGAGCCAACACGGAACGCATAGGCGCATTTGAACATGCCAACGGCGGAACAGTCTTTCTCGACGAGATAGGTGAACTGGCGACGGAACTCCAGCCAAAACTTCTGCGCGTTATCGAGAAGAGACAGATAAAGCGAGTAGGCAGCAATCAGATCAGAGACATCGATGTGCGTATCATCTGCGCAACCAATCGTAAACTTGAAGGCGAAGTAAATGACGGACGATTCAGAGAAGACCTTTTCTACCGGCTGTCAGTCGTCAGAATGGAACTGCCTCCTCTGCGCCAACGCAAGGAAGACATCGGAATGCTGGCAATGAGATTTATTGAGAACCTTCACGGCAAAGACATGATGGATCGCATCGTTGACTGGGACAACACCATCGAGGCATTTAACCAACACGACTGGCCCGGAAACGTCCGGGAACTGAGAAATCTGATGGAACTGGCCTCTTTCAAGAAGACAGGCCCCGTGGATTTAAGCACGTTTCTCTATATGGGCAGGGCAAAAACAGCGAACAAGGACTCTTTAACCAAATTCTCTGCAGACAGACCCTTTAAAGAGGCAAAAAACGAACTCATCAGTGAATTCGAGACGAAATACATAAAAGAACTACTCAAAAAGAACGACGGCAACATATCTCCGGCCGCACGAAACGCCGGCATCGAACGCGCCTACCTCCAACGCCTCATCAAAAAACACGACTAACAAGAACTCTGCACTCCCGCAGGCCATTCGCTATTACCCCCCTCCCTGGAGGGGTGCCGACTTGTCCGCCATATGGTCAGCTGACGGATACGGCCAAAGGCCGTCCTACCTTATCCCGGCACAGGCGTTCGTGGTGTCCGATGGATACAGTTTTTCGGCATGTCCATCCATAAACACCACATTCGCCCGTCCTGCATGATAACTGCCTATCGTCTCCACCGGATACAAGGACGTTTTCGGAACCCCTGACAACACACCATCACCGCCATCAGCATCAGTAAATACCGTGCGGTCACATGTCTGGATCCCGTCGATGCTATTCGTAATAGCCATCTCGCCAAACATCAGATAGCTGCTAAAGCCGCGCCCCGCCGTCTGCGAACCAGTGTCACTAAGCCTTCCCGCCGACATATCCTTATATCTTCGGCCCTGAAGCTGGCTATTCATAGAATAACTGCGCTTGGCATCGTCTATCCCAGCATCCTTCATCTTTCTAAGAAACTCAGGACACACGAAAATTCGCAAGCGAGACTTCGTCTCCTTGTACAGCTTCCCCGTGTGTATAACTTCCTCTGCATCATCGCCTTGCCACGGTGCAGGATCTCCGGGCGGATACGGCGCGGTCTGGTTTCTCCAGCCACGACCCGAGACATTATTACTCTGGCTGCTTGATATACCAAACCGATTAATCCAGCCTGGTCGCCAGTCCCATCGGTATTCATTGTGACGTTGATGGTAATACCCACCTATATTCGCTCGAGAGCCATCCAGCCAGTCACCACTCGCCAGCATGACCATTCCGTGTAGATTCTTCATATTGTTCAGACATTGAACTTCCCTTGCTTTTGCCCTGAACTTACCAAAACTCACCAGCAACATGGATGACAGCAACATGATAATCGTTATAACAACAAGCATTTCCAACAAAGTAAACGCTTTTTTCCACTTGGATAGGTACATATAAAGCCTCCCTTTTTGTACTGTTTTCCTTCCATATATAATACCCCCATACCCACCCCCGCACCAAGCAAAAAATACGAAAACATCATTGACTTAACGCCCACTATCGGTTATCTTGTAGAGGATATGACGGTGAATATGGTTATTACATTTGGGCCTTTATTGTAGATGGAGATTAAATATGACACGGTTTAAACTATCTTGCGCCGTATTCTGCGTGCTTCTGATTCTCATGCCAATTGTTTGTTTGGGTAATGTTACGAACTCTATCACGGACGACAAGACGTCTGACTTCGAAATCTTTGCTGGATCCAACACTATCATCGGCGCTGAAGGATGGTACGGTGACACCAACAATGTTACCGCAGTAACAGTCAACACCAACACTCTGCCATTATCCGCCACTAAATCAGAGGTTCTCAGTCTTGAAGCTGGTGCAAATATTCTAACCAACCTCTTCGATCAAACATCAACTAACACATGGATCGATATGCTGGTACAGATGAATCCGGCAAGCGAGACGCCAGCGGTAATCACAAACGGTGCATTACAGGCGGGCTTTTGGCTTGACGCCGGCAGCAGCAACATGATGGTAAGGCACGCAATATATGACACTACAACCCCCTTCGCCCCCACATCAAGCGTTATAAGCGATATCGTCATACCAGCCGGCGACTGGATACGCTTATCTATCAAAATGGAATACGAAATACTTGGCGTATACGGATATACACGTTTCCAGATGAAGATAAACGGGGGAAGCTGGATAACAAACCAGAACGCTTACACCGATGAAACTTTGACGGTAAAGGGCGGCACATACTTTATTTGTGGCGATGCCCCGCCCCAATCAACAAAGGGCCACATAACATCACTGTGCCTGGCGGGTGCTGGAATGTTCGATGATATACGTATTACTGACGTAGATATCTTCTCTGCTCCTGCCACAATGTACACAGTTACGGTGGACATTGCCGCAGGAGGCTCGATTTCGCCTGCTCTACAAACCAACAACGCCGATACCGAGGACAGTGAAGTCTTTTTCTCAGCGAATAACGGTTTCTATATCTCGAGCATTTTCATAGTAGGTGGCGGCAGTTTTGCCCCAGCCACAAATTACACAGTCTCAAAGCCAGGCATTGCGACCAACATACATATTTCTGCTGTCTTCTCAACAAACGAAACCGACGGCTCGATCAGCAACAATGTCCCGCCAGAATGGATGCAGAAGGTTGCGAATATTTACACAAACGACTACACAAACGCGGCGGCGGCGGATCTTGATGGCGACGGCTACAGCACTGCGGATGAGTTCCTGATGTCTTCCGATCCTCTGGACAGCGATGACTTCCTCAGAGTCTCGAGCGTCACGCTGGACGGTAGCGGTAACCCGGAAATCCAATGGAGAAGTAATTACGACACAAACTACCCGCTCCCTGCCTTTGAAGTCCAGCTGTCAACAAATATGACAGGCGGGCCGGCATGGTCGAACATTGCTTTCACGAACAGGGTTGAAGGATCTCACACCAACGTAGTTACATTGCCTGTTCAAGCGGAGACCCATTACTACTACAAGGTTGTTGCCACTAACAACTAAATCAACATAAACAGAATACAAAGCCCCGGTTGTTAGCAACCGGGGCTTTTTTTGTCCCATAATCCAACCTCTAAGCACAGCATAACCGTGCATTCGGCCGCATCCGGCCAACCTCCGCTCAATTACATCTCCATCACAAAATATTCACATCTTTTAAACCCTTTATTTCTGGCTTTCTGCAAGGGTTTTCTATAGAATATGAATAGGGTATAGAAGTAGTGTCGCTATCAGCTCAGTTTGGTACGCAAATTGCTGTTTTGACATATAAAAGGTCTGTTTGGCAGAATGAAAACATCATATAAATATATCGCAATGACCTGCCTCTTTATGAACCTTATCGTAGGCTCAATATATGCAGATGATTATTCGCAAAATTTTGACAGCTGGACAACACGTACCACTGTAGGCGATTACTCAGAAGAAGAATGGACAACAACCAATGTGCTGGTCAGAGGCGCCGCAGGCTTACCTTTTGGCTTTTTCAATGGCGAATCAGACTTTTTGGCATGCTGGCTGTTTAACGAAACTTATGCCTCCATATGTACACCTTTCCTCACAAACACCGTTGGGGAAATCACTTTTTCGCATAGAAGCAAGACTCTAAGCTCACCTCAGGTCGTAGTAATTGAAGGAGCCTTCTCTTTCTCTGGCCCATATGTCGAATACGGAAGAGCAACCAACCCGTCAAGCACAACCGCCTGGACACCATCATCTATACCTGTAAATAGTTTCTCAAACATATATGTTCGAATCAGAAAAAATGACGATGGCGGGGAAAACGAACAATATTTAGCCGTTGATAACATTTCGATTTCGACCATTCCGGATCTAGTGGAATTTGTAAATACCTCCAATAATCCTGCCGCCCCCCTCGTAAACGAAGACACAACCGTCTTTACCACAGTATCTCCGCTAGATAACGGTGTAAGCAATATAACAACCACCATCTTCTACAAAACAAACGCCTCGGCACCTTACATCTCAGCCAACATGAACACAAATAACAATACCAACTTCACCTTCACTATATCAGGACAGCCAAGCCCCGCTTCTGTACTTTATTACTTTGAGACTACATTTGAGATCAACGGTCAACGCAGCCGGCCCATGCTCTACCCAAGCGCCAGTTCAAATGCCCCGCTCTCCTACAGCCACTTTCTGGCTATGGGTGATGACAGGCTGGAGAATTTTGACGACTGGGGCAACCTCCCAGCCCTCGGCACCTACACAAACGCCTCATGGATAGCTGGCGACGCATATGTCAGAGGAGCGGCTGGCTTGCCATTTGGTTTCGCAAATGGCGTATCCCCCCCTAATTCAGCCTGGCTTGACGATCTATACGATACATCCGACCCATACGTCAGATCACCTCTGCTTGATGGCATAGGAACAATCTATTTTGCCAATAGACCTAAATTAATAAACTCTATTGATCAGGTTCTAGCAATCGAGACAGCCACTTCTGACAGCGGACCATGGACAGTTTCGGGATACATCACGAACAATTGCGTCAGTGCTGACTGGTCAACCAATTTTCTACCTGTAAACCTATTCGGCAACCGATACGTCCGTGCGCATAAGATTGAAGATGGAAGTCAGGACAACCAATACCTGGCAATTGATAATGTAGTTATATCCCATCCGCCCGCCGATGTCATTATCACTAACGTCGCACACGCATTAGGCTATATGTATATAACCAATGAAGTAACGATAACATGCGAAGTCTTTACCGTCTCGGCCACCATCCCTGCAGGCAACCTCCAACCCAAAATCTGCTATCGATTTAGTTCTTCAAATCCCTGGACTACCAACGATATGACGAATGCCAGCGGATCGATCTATTCAGGCACAATCCCCGCATCAGGCGCAAAAGGACAGGTGGATTACTTCATACGTTGCGATTTCAGCGGCTATTATTACGAAGGTGCAGGGTACAGCGAGAAGCAAAGCCCCGCATTCTCACCAGATGCGCCTGCATCCCAGGCCACCCCCGACACCTATCACAGCTATATCGTCCGCCCGTACCGCTCTGATTTCGACTATCTCTCCGTCACATCCACCGCAGGGAATGTGATTATGACCCTTGATGATGATTATACATGGCAGGGTCTGATTGACATGACTATCAACACGCAGGCTAACCTCACATTTGGAATACTTGGCTTCGGGTACTACACTGACAGCCCGCCGGAGTACTCGCTCCTGACCAATCATTGGGGCGACACATCTCACTCAAACAACGCCACCATACCAGACAACGGAGTCGCGGAGGAAACCACTACACCAATTACGATCGGCGGTCCATTCGCCAGCCCTGTCGTCATATCTCTAAACACAAGAAACCTCGATTACCTTATGGTCAGAGGCTTCTATCAGGATTTTGACTCATGGGTTTCTGCCGATTCCGACTTTTATGAACGGTCCTCCTATGGAGTTGGCACCACCGCCGTAACAAACGATTACAATACCTGGTCACCAAGCACTGACTTCGTAACGACCGAAGCGAGCGGCTTAAGCGCTTATTTCAACACCTGGGCCCAACCTACAGCCTATGCCGGCCTAGCCGCATCAACAGTCTTCTGGTACACCAAAGATGCATTACTCTTGCCGCAGCGCGGAGCCAGCGGTATCCAGAAGGCATTAATACTACAGCCCACGAGTAGCGGCGATGCCCATATCTTTCCTACCTTGTCCACGCTCGACGAAGTAGACGGTATAGGCCATATCAGTTTCAAGTACAGAGTTTCAGAGTTCGCGGAGCATTATGCCGTACGCGACAACGAAAGCAAAGACTGGCAAAGTGTGGCCATAGAATTTGGCTGCACATTTAATGGAATTGAAGACGACGCCAAGTTTTCCATAATAGAACGATACGATGACCAGACAGGATACGGCTATAAAGCCGAGATCTTCCACGAACTTGGGACTGCCGAGAAGAATGATATTAATTTCGCATATTACCGAATAGATGCAGGTGGCACCAATAAAGTTTACGGTGGTCAGGGTTTCGATTTTGACGACGACGGATCTTTAAGCAGCTATGCTCAATATGGATTCCTGATAGCCACTAACTCCCAGAACTACAAGTCTTTCCGTCTGTCAAAAGGCGGCGGTAATTACGGCTGGCATTACTCTCTAAGCCCCGGTGATAACATTACAAACAACAAGATTGCAATAGAGTTCTCTAATTGCGATGTTAATATAGACTGGCTTAAGATCAGGCCCGTCATGACACATGTGCATGCCAATGAAGTCTATGGACCAATAGGTGACACTAATCTATGGTACAAACAGATGTTTTCCGGCGATAACATGACAAACACTGAGTCCTTTATCGTATCGCCCTTCCTGCCTTTCACCGCAGACCGCTTACAATTCTATCTGGATCAGGACGAGAACGTTGGCGGTCACACAAAAGGTAACGTTCTGATATATGGTTCTGACGATCGTGTTCATTCAAACGGAGTGCCGACAGGGGCGCGCGCGACTCTCATCTTCAACGATGTGCTTACCGGAGATCGAGGGACGCGGACCGTGTCGATAAACGTAGATTACAAGTATATATGGGTCTGCGAAAATCACAGTCCCGATCCTGTAAGAGTCAGAATCGATGATCTGCTAATTGTGGGCGAGCCGGAGCTTGACGAGGACTTCACATCCCCCTCGCATACAAACAACTGGACCTTCGATGCAGGTGGCGGATGGAACTTGGACACAAACAGCAGCGCACTGAATTATCCAGGCTATGCTGGACCGCCAGTAAGGATAGTTGTCGAAACAACACCATTGGATACAGATTATTTCCCTTACGCTGTCCCTGTCTGGACAGAAGTCTACACAAACTCAGTGACTAATTACAATTGGAGTGCCATCACAAGGATCGACCTTGATTCACTGGATCCTTTCGTAGAACATGCGCACCCTATCGGATTCCGCATACGAAACGATAATAGAAACACGGGCGAGGACAGCACGGGCTACCTGATAATCGACAATGTTGACTTCTCAGATTGGCATGGCGAAACAATTGGCGACGACACAACCTGGAAGGCCACTGAAGCCCGAGTCGAAACAGACGGCAGTGATGTTTATATCGAACTGGCTCGCGACCGCGCATACAAGGAAATCCCGGACTGGGGAATCACCAATATCCAATACATCCAGTCCCCCCCGTTCACCGGAGGCATATCCTCAATAAGCTTCAAATTCAAGGTAGCCAATGCCCCTGCGTCATTTGGTGTATTCATAGCCGCAACAAACAATATGGCGACAGACGCGCTATGGGATCCGGTACCTTACTCCAGCTTTACAGTAAACAACAACTCAACAACGTGGTCGAACAAAACAGTCTCAATCAGAGAAGAGGGCTCTTGGGCGATAAGAATTGTCCACACATCCGCAACAGACAAAGCCACACTGATGATAACCGAAGTATCTGTCAGCGACTACTCTGGTGAGAACGACAGCACATGGCTGGGACACAACACACTCATAACAGGTAATCAGTCGCCGGAATTCAGCACTGATGACGGCACGCGAACCTGCTATCTTAACAAAGACGGCTCGTCGCAGGTCAAAGGCGGGGCTATAAGCCCCACATTGGCTTATTTGGAATCACCCAGATCAGAGCCTGGCATCGGATCGGTAAGCTTCTGGTACCGTCACTTCGACGATTCAGGTTCCCCCCCCGGCACACTTGAATTCTACGTAACCACAAGTCGCTCTACTGATATTAATGAATGGGGATCGCCGATTGGCACCCTGACGAACATCACCAATACTACGTATCAGTACTTCAGTCAGAGCTTCTACGAAAAGGACTTCCAGTTCCTGAAGATTGTCAACGGCACAAACGGCGTCGCCAACGGCCGGGTCTGCATCGACAACGTCCTGATTAAAGAGCCCATGGGTGCTGCACTCACCCTCGCAAACATCACTACTATACCCTCGGTCCCTCTATATAGCACATCCGTCGGCATCGAAGTAGAGGTGACAAAGAATATCTTCAATGCCTCAAACGTTACCATGAGAGCCTATTACAAGACCGGCACAAACAACTGGGGCGCATGGGCAACAAACAGCGCGAGCGGCTCCTTCCTTATGACCAACGCAAGTGGCCCTGACGAAGTCGTGGGGATTTACAGGACAACAAATACATTTGCCCCTCAGAATATAGACGACATCGTCCAATACTACATAGTCTGCAACTACGAAGGTGATTTCCACAACAGCCCGCAACCCTACAAAGGCTTTAGCAACCCGTCTTGGTATGAACCCATAGACTTAAACGCAGCAGACCCGGCATCTACTATCCCCTACTATTTCACTTTCTCCTGCACAACAGGCGCAGTCTGGATTAATGAATATAAAATATGGGACTATGATGCCGACGATAAAACAAACCAGTTTGTGGAACTTTGCGGCCAAAACACCGCTAATATAGGCAACTGGGAGCTTGGCGTCAACGACCAGTGGGGTGGTATGATATATTCTAACCTCATCAAGATTCCAAACGGAACCATTCTCTCCAGAAACGAAACCAATGGCTTTGCCTTCTATCTGTTCGGCGACGACACAGGCGTTCCAACGCGAGACCTGTCAATGGGAACGAACATCATCTCCGCGTTCAACCAGATCGTCCTTTACCGCAGCATGGGCGCCTATGCCGATATTTCTTATGATTTGGATCATCCCCACAACGATTGGGGCGACGAATCCATGTCGTTGACCGGATCTCTAGGATCTTGGGCTGGCAACTTTGTATGGACAAGCCTACTCAACGCCTATACACCCGGCTCAATCAACTCAAATCAGACATTTGTCAGCGCCTTTGGAGCAAACCTATCCGTTGGCATCGAAATTATAGACGCGTGGGTTTCCGGCGACGAAACATGGGTCGTTTACGAAATCACAGGAACAAATCATTACCTGCCACCAGTCCCGCTGTATACAACTAATATAGAAGATTCAGGCTCATGGTCGAACGTAACATCTTCCAGCTATACCAGCGCCCTGCCATACCCAGAATGGGTGAACACCTATACCTCATGGTGGACCACAATCAGCGCAGGCGCCGTATACCACAAACTCTCCGTCACAAATATCATTACACCGTAGTAGATGGACGGTGGACCCGGCTTCGTCCAAGAACTTCCGTCGTCGCCTTCGGCTATGCTGGGACAAGACGCCGTGGCAAGCAGTGGACGGTGGTCAGCGGAAAATAATATTCCATCCTGTTACCTGAACCACGCCGCAAGTGTGGTTACGAGGCGGAAGGCCGTTATTGCGGCAACACATTAAACGATCTGACAAACATCTTGTGCTTGCCTGTGACTTTATCCATGAACGGATCTCTGCTGACAGTGGCGACGGCAAACATGGATGCCATGCTCTTGCCTTCGTTAGCTTTCAACGCAAAACTAACATACTTCTCGCCACACAATAGAATGACAAATGTGTTCTGACGAGCTGTCAGAAGCCCGGCCGATGAACTTATAATCAACTCCCGCTCAAGACTGGAAAGGTTAAAAGTGCTCATTGCCGGAACAGCCGGATTAGCAACTAAGATATTTTCAAGCCCTACCTCAGCCATAAATTTGCTTACATCAACAAATGAACTGCCAGTATCAATGTAAGATTGAACCGCGTCCGCTAACTGACCGCCTATAAACTTTGCCTGAGAGTCGGTTATTCGCTCCGCATTCTCATCATCAGGGGCACCCTTTGGCGCGTCACGAAAAACAGCCGCCCAGACATTACTGCTCGTCGAATTGACATTAATCAGCCCTCTCCTGTTCTCCTTCTCCGCGACAGTAAACTCCTCGAAAATCCGTGTCGTATCGGGCGTACCGTATGTCTTGAACGTTTTGTACATATATTGGTTATTATTTTTTTCAAGAATACAACCCAACTCACCCACATTACGCAACGTACCGCTATCAGCCACATACATCAGATAATCATCATCATATCCGGCATCCGTAGCTTTTGCCAACTGCTTCGTTGCCAGGCTGTTAATCGCAGCAAAACTCGGTGGCTTCTTCTTCCATTGACTAGAAAAGTCCCAATTAAATCTGGGATCAGCACATTCCCAGCTATTCGTGACCGCCATCGACAGCAATGGATCTGGAGTCAATGCCACATACACCTCAAAGTCAGTGACTTTGTCCAGCGTCACTGAACCACCTGCCTTCTTGACCTCAAGGGTCCCGTTAACGACAACAGACACACCCGACGTAGGTACCTCTGGCAAAGCTACCTGCAATTTCGTTATGTCAGTAAAAAATAAAGGTGTGTCCGTAGCCGCATTACCATTATAACCAATGTCTGCCGTTTTTTTCATGTCGCCAGTATAATCAACACCATCGCAAGTCAGTTTATATGTTGCATCGAGGTTGTATTCAAACCGATCCGCCCCCCTTGAATTCACAAATGGATACGTAAACTCCATCCTCAGCATAACACCCACGGTGCTTGACAGAGCATTATGTTTCAAGACCACGGGCAATTCATTGATCATCGGAAAAGCTTCTGTATTGGGCGAATCTGCTCCTGCCCTCGGGTCACAATCTTCATCAACATAATCCTGCATGCTCATTAAGAAAAAAGCCGCGTCTGAAGGCTGAGTGAAACCGCACCTCAGCAGAGCTGGAACAATCTCTCCAGTAGCATCTCCAAGCTCCTCCGCTGTCCCGCCAATAAAAATTTTATCTCTTACATCATTCGGATCAGAGAGAGAAGCCATAAACTCACCCTCAGTCGAGCAGGAAAACACATGCGCAAACCCATTGTCATCACCACCCAACGCATTGTATAGCACTGGATTCATTCTGCTCATTTCATATAGACTCTCATATCTGAAATGAGTATCATTACGTAGGCTGAAAGCGAGGTCTTCCCACGATATACCAGCGCTAGGCTGCAACTCCCGTGCACTCGAACCGGCAGCCCTGTTCGTTCCCCCTGCCAGATTGCCGTCAAGCAACCCGGAAACATTAGCTACCAGATAAGCACAACGCCCTATTTGAGTGCCATCACTGTCAAGAATCGGAATCCATTCTGGCTTAGGATTGTGCGTCATAACCGCATCACGTATTGAACCGGGAATATAATACTGAGATTCCGCCGTAGTTACTCTCGCGGGGATGCCCGCAACATGAGCGGAAGAGAGACCCACCCAATCGGGAGCAACCTTAAACCCCGCGCTGTTATCAAGATCGTTATCAATATCGTTCATTGCGAGACCAAGCGCACCCCAAAGTAAATGCCTTGCCACAACGGAATGACGGTAATTAGCTGCACCTTTTCGCTCAAGCCGCATTGATATGGAAAAAGCACTCGCCATCAACATCAACGTCGAAAGCATGGCAATCACAATAAGTATCGCCACACCCCTGCGCCCCTCATCACGGTCTTTAATCTTATTCTTCTCTTTCATATATATACCTCTTTGTGGCAGGAAAGAAAACTGACGTCTGATAATACTCTTTCTCATCTTTATTCGCCTTATGATTGAAAACCACCCAGTATGGCTTACCCCAGGGATCCAACATCCCTTTTGCTGAAATCGAAGCCAAATCTATAAACTTTATCTTCTTAGGATTATTGCCTGACAATATATCCATGGGTCCGCCCGGTTCGCCCGTCATCTCCTTCGTGGTAGGATTACCGCTGTTACCTGTAAATCCTGCAGGCCAGTCGCCATATGTCTTCCAATATGATTTCCATGCCCGGATCAGCTCCGCCGTCTCTGCACTCGCCTTGGTTTTCCTGGCGGCCCGTAGCGCCGCATTCACACCCAACCCCATCATAGCCATCAGCAACACCATAATCGATACGACCAGGAGCATCTCCATTAACGTAAATCCAGATTTTCTGCTCTTATTCATAATAATCAATATGTCCGAATGTCATCACTATCAGGCCCAATACCATCATCATCACCATTTGGCCCCCAAGAAACCGCCGCAACACCGGAAACATCATCCAGTCGGCCAATCCAAAGCTCTACCTCCACCCAACGAGGAAGCCCTTCATCAGGATGCTGCTCGACCCCCGTACTGACTCCCGACTGCGGTGTTCTAAATCTTATACCCAGAATGTTTGTCGCAACAACATATGCCGGGGCCACTTCAGCAAAGCCGGGGGACATGTGAGCGTAATCCGCATCTGAACTTAACAGTTGTTCACTGCGCTTAAGAACCCCATTATTCAAGTTATACGTGATACGATGCGCATCACGATAGCTATCGGTAGTGGCAATCTCTCGTTTCCGACCTAATGAAATAAATGTGAAATACGTTCGATCATGACCATATTGCTGCTTGTCACGCATGTCAGGAGAATCCAGGGCGTCCCCATCCATATGTACAGCGTGACTCAATTCCTGCGCTATGTTAGCCAGAATAACTCGAGCTTCTATCGCGCCCTGCGCCTTTCTCGTCCCACCCTCCCAGGCAATGGAACTTTGATGAAAGATGTTCCCCATCATGACAATAATTATGGAGAATATAGCCAATGCGGCAAGGACCTCCAAAAGTGTAAAGCCAGCTCTATGTGTATTATTCGCCATCTCAATCCTCAACTACGAACCCGTGTAAGTAACAACTGTTGCATATGTATTTTTAAATGTTGCAAAATCTCCATACTTACCGCTCATTACCCTCAGCTGTAACAAATACATCTTCATATCATTCACCGCCGGCTGGCCAGTAATCTTGAGAACCTGCAAGTCGTACCGAATCAGCTTACCACTGAGCGTATCAAATTCAGGAAACGCAATACCGCCGCTTGCACCACCGCCCATCGCGGTCCGCGACACATTACTTTTGACAGGATAAACATCTTTAACAATAAGTTTCATAAAAGTATCAACGTCACTCCAGTCGCTCCAGTTGCTTATCTGCATCGCGTTGGATTCCATGCAGCTCAACACATGATTGGCAAACATTGCCTCATGATTATCTGAGACCGACAGATTACTTTCCTTCAAGCCCAGCGGAAAAAGAGAGAATATCGCAAGCAGCCCAACGGAAATCAACGCAATCGCAATATTAACCTCCATAAGTGAAAAACCAAGAGCATTATTATGATCATTCTTCATCATTACTTATACTGTTCTTTCGTGGTAAGCGACCCGTACTCTGAAATAATTAATTCCACCATGTCAGGAGGTAACTTAGGATCATTTGCTTCACAAATGCCAATCGGCTCCGGAGGTCTGTCATTCACGGTTCTCACAACCGTCCCGTCCGGGTAAAAAGTCAAGTTCATAACTTCGGGCATCTCCGGATTTGTAAGATTAAAAACAAAACCTTCCGGCAACGCATTCTCTGTATGCAAAAGAAAACCATAGCGAATATTTTCCGCATTAAAAACGGCTCCATCATCAATCTTTACGTGGATGTCATCACCAACCACCACCACACTTGTAACAAAAGCACTCTTCCCCGTTTTTAAGTTGAAAATCTTGGAGCCCTCCTCCAAATTCTGCAGCGACGGATTATACGTATCCTTCAACGTTAGATCAACCGTGTCTTTCGTTGTCGTGCCGGCCGCCTGAACCATATAGTACTGCACCTTCTTCTTAGAATCGTTCCACTCAAAGAACAGTATCACCTTATTGGCATCCGTGATTGCTTTCTGTCGGGCAAGAATTATCTCCGACCGGAGCTGATTAACCGCTTCACGCATTCCTGCACCACGCATCATGCCCACATAAGCGGTTGTGACAACCGTACCCAGAATACCCATTATCATCATAACGGCCAACAGCTCAATCAGAGTAAAGCCCGATTTGCCGGATGACGATGATCTAAATTTATTACTATGGAGCATTTGTGCCATTTTCACACCAAAATGTATTGTTACCCAGTTTTATCCATATCTGTAAGGGCGTCTTATTGAAAGAATCCAGAAACTTCTTATTCACGATCTCAAAATCAGTTGTCCTGATGAAATGAATATCCCTTTTGTTAAAATCATTTTGACCCGGGTTCGTCGGATCCATTGAAGACATCAAGTGTTCATACAGCTCACTATGAACTACTGCCTGCTTGTTCGTTTCCGACTCATCAAGATTGGTAACAGGCCAAGACCCGTACTCATGAAAATACGTCTGCGCAGCACTGGAAAGAGCCTTCTTCTGGACTTCCCGCCTTTTCAGCTGCGCCTTCCTTCTCATCGCAATCGCAGCAGTACCAGTAAGCGTAACAAGAAACCCTATTATCACAACAACAGTAAGCAGCTCCAAAAGCGTAAATCCGCTCTTCCGTCTCCGTCTGTTAATAATCTCTTTATTATCTCTCATAACAGCCTTCTCTCCATCTGTTGATCTAATCACTATTCCTTCCAACTCCTGATATCATCACTAACATCATTAATCTTCTTCCACTCATGCCAAACCGCAACATGCGTATTAAGCTCTCGAGTGTGGTACATAACCTTTCCGTCATATGCCAATCCACTACCGTCTGAAAGCGGAAGGCCATTATCAATCGCTATATGATAAATCTGCCCCATATATTTATCCCGCATGCCATTCGTAGCGCTCGCATTGTAAAGCTCGTTCGTATCAAAATCCATATAGATGAACCTGCTGGAATTAGATCCAGCAAGATACCATATCGCTTCCCGGCCCATCTCGTAGTACTGGTCATCATTGGTAGGGAAATGCCTCAACTCAACATACGACAGCTCCCACGCCGTCTTGATCTGCGAAATCTGATGCCTGATATTGTTCTTCTGAGCCGCATCCTTGGCCTTAGTCACCGCCGGCGCCATGATACCCGCCAGAAGCGCAATGATCGCAATCACCACCAACATCTCAATTAATGTAAATCCAATCTTCCTCACAAAATCACTCCCCCTATTCTTACACCTTGCCACAAGCTGGGTCACGAGGCCGCAGGCCGTTCCAGCCATTCATCAATCATCATTCTGCATTCTCTCCCTACTCCATCTGATCTACATGCATATCATCTTCAGTATTGTTCTCCTCATCCGGTCCATTGGACCACAACTTATAAGATGTATATGGTGCCTTGCTTACATAATGAATCTCGTTATCCCATCCGTCGCGTATCGTCCTAAACTGCGTGATAAAGGGAACATCAAAGCCGCCAATTTCCTGACTGTTACTACTGGATCCCGAATGCACAACACCCTCAAGAAACGGAGCCCATTTACGCTTTGCAGCTTTATCCGCATCGGAATCCTCAAGCCAACCGACGTCTTCTGTCATCTTGCCAAAGTACTCTTCATCCACACCGCCCATCGGGCATGGAATAAGATATGCTAACAGCCCGTAAGTGCGATCAGGCGGAGGTGCCGCCGCCCCGCTATACGCACCCGCAGACGCAGGAAACATTTTGTCCGTAGCCTCAGAATCCTCAAGCACAAACGCCACCTTTGATACAGGTGGATAGGTCCCGTACTCAGCATAAAACTCGTTTATCGCATATGCCGTCTTCTGCAGGGCCTCTACCGTCTTCGCCTTTTCAGTCGCCCTGTTTATGTTGGGAAACAATCTCACCATCATACCCATCATCAATAACAAAACCACAATAACCGTCAGCATCTCTATCAGAGAAAACCCTTTTTTATTCATAACTCAACCCTTTCGCTCTTGGGATTTAACTCATACCACTGATCAACGCTATCAACGGCATAAACATGGCTATAACAATAGTACCAATGATAACAGCTAGGAATATAATCATTATCGGCTCAATAACCGACGTCATCCCTTCAACAGCCGCATCTACCTCATCATCAAAGTTGTTCGCTATACGCGTCAACATCTCGGGCAACGCTCCCGTTTCCTCACCAACATCAACCATACTGACAACCATTCCAGGAAAAATACTGTGCGCCTCCATCTGCATCGCCATCGGATCACCTTCCTTGACACTGTCATGAATACTCTGGATAGCTTCAGAAACAACCTCGTTGCCCGCAGTTTCCTTAACAATTGTCAACGCCTGCAATACCGGTACACCCGAACTCATCAATGTACCAAGCGTACGTGTAAAACGCGCAATCGCCGTCCTCCGAAATAACGGACCAAACACCGGCGTCTTAAGCTTGATCAAATCCAGAATATATCGGCCCCTCTTCGTACGCACAATCACTTTGAAAAGCGCAACAATTATCCCTATCCCACCAAGAACCAAATACCATGATTGAACGACCGTATCACTTATATTAATGACAAATTGCGTCAATGCAGGCAATTCCCCACCAAGAAGCTCGTCAAATATAACGGCAAACTGCGGAATAACCTTAACCAACAAGAACCCCAGAATGATCATAGCAAAACTCAAAACAACAACAGGATATACCATCGCACCTTTAATCTTAGCCTTGATCTTCTCAGACTTCTCCATGAACTCAGCGAGACGCTGGAGAACGAGTTCAAGAACACCGCCGGCCTCACCCGCCTTAACCATATTAACAAAAAGTCTGTCGAATATATTAGGGAACAAATTTAAAGCATCTGAGAAAGTACTACCACCCTCTACCGAATCACCCATCCCGACAATCGCCGCCTGTAATCGCGGATGCTTCTCCTGCTTCAACAGAATCTTCAAACCCCTCAACAAGGGCAATCCAGCATCAATCAACGTAGCCAACTGCCTCGTAAATACCATCAACTGCTTCGGCTTAACTCTGGGCTGAAGAAAAGTAGGCATCTTTATTTCCATGCTCAACCCCGACCCCGGCTTCGCCGCCGCACCAACCGCGGCCTGCGCAGCAGCAGCAGCAACACCAGAACCCGAACCACCAACATCACTTATTTTCGTCGGAAACAATCCATGCGCCCTGATTGCCGCTAACGCCTGCTGCTGATCCGCAGCATCAATAACACCAGAACTTTCAGTCCCCTTCGAATCCATTGCAATATATTTAAACCTAGGCATCAATTCCCTCCCAATCCTTAGATACGAGAATATCAACCATCCGACATATTCGCAAGCCGATAGTGCCAATATCCCACCATCCATTCCCACAACCATAGTCTTTATATTGCAACCTATCCGTTTTCACACAACCCTCTATAGCAATTGCAATACCAACATCCCAACAAATCAAATCTTTCCAAAAAAAACTACCACCACCCACAGTCCACCGTCCACAGTCCACAGTCCACAGTCCATCGCCCACAGTCCACAGTCCATGATCCCCTAAATCTCTTGACAAACCAGCATGCATCTACTACTATATGCTTATATTGGGTTTATATTTACCTTATCGTGGTGTTTCATGACCAAAGCAAAACAAATTGATTCGATTGTCGGGGCGTATATATCTACTGACATGGAGCTTGCTGAGATTGTGGCGAAAGCCGACAACAGGGCTGAACCTATAGTCGAGGCCTTGAACCTACTGACGAAAAACATCAGGGGCGGAGTGGCTGCGAATGGTGCGTTTCTGGCCGCTACAAACGTGGATGTCAGCATGTATGACGCTAATATATGCATCCTCTTCCTCAGCTGTTGGGCTCATGCCTGCCACCTTCAAACGTCAATTATCCCGGAAAAACTGCAGGAGGCATGGGCACTCATCCACCGCGCCAAAAGCCTCCTCTCCGAAGACACTGCCGAGGAACTCGTTTGCTGCGTTAATATTATCGAATCACATCTTGTCTCTTCAGATGGAAACCGCGACAAACAAGAGGAAATACTCGCGAACTCACTAAAACTATTAAGCAAAAACTCACCACGCAGAAAACATATCATAATGGAGTCAGCAGCAAACCTCGCTCTGGCCGGACGACTTAAGGATATCGAACCAGACCTCAATAAAATCAAGGACTTTAGTCTTAACTTCAAAAAGAGCTGGGTGTCCGCCGTCAAATTCATCAACTTCATCGAAACAGGCAATATCTCACAGGCCGCAATCCTGATCCCGGAAATATCCCGCTTAGACCCCGACAGCATACCCTTACGAAATTTTCAGAAGTATAGCATTCTAATGGATATCATATCCTCACCCATCTCATCCCAAAACCTGGATGAAAATCAACTCATCAATACCGACGACTCTCCTGATTGGGCCATGGTTCTCCAATGCCTACTAGCAAACAAGGTGCACCAGGCCCTTAGATGGGCAAGAATTTGCGAAAAAAGACATTCTCTCAATATCACCAGCCGGGAGTTCATATCTTTTAACCTGCTCAGAACAGAACTCGCGGAATCTAATACCGAGGCGGCTCGCAGAATTGTTGATATCAAACACAGTCACGGCAACCACCACTTTCTCGATGATTTCTTCCTCGCTCGAACAGCCCTTCTCGAGAGAGACGAGGACAGCGCCGCAGAACTCTTCGCTTCCACACTCCAGTCCATCGAGAAGTACGATGCTCATGGTCGACTGGACTTTGAACTTCGAATCTCAGCAGATATCCCACGCGACACCCTGTTCAGAATGATGAAAACTGCCGAACGAATACGCGCGTCCAAATCCGCACAACACAAACAAACAAAAACACCAGCGACAACACCATCTTCGCCCTCGGACACGAACATGATTATCTCATCAACACCCGTAATGGACGAGATAATGACCTCCATACAGCATTTCGCACAAATAGACGTTCCCGTACTGATCACCGGTGAAACCGGTACCGGCAAAGAACTCGCCGCCAAAGCCCTGCACAACTCAGGCCCACGGGCAAGGTGCCAATTCGTAGCTATCAATTGCGGTGCCATTTCAGAATCTCTGCTTGAATCAGAACTCTTCGGCCACACCAAGGGCGCCTTCAGCGGTGCCGCCTCATCCCGAAAAGGTCTCTTCGAGGAAGCCGGCGAAGGCACAATATTTCTCGATGAAATTGGCGAGATCACACCCAGACTCCAGGTAGCACTCCTTCGAGTGCTGGAAACAAACGAGATCCGACCCGTCGGAAGCTCTCAATCACACAAGATTTCCTGCAGAATCATCGCCTCAACAAACGCTGACCTCCACCAGATGGAAAAGGATAAAAGATTCAGAAAAGACCTGATCTTCCGCCTTAAACGCCTGGAAATACACCTGCCGGCACTCCGCGAACGTATCGATGACATCCTTCTGCTGGCAACACATTTCCTGAATATCGGGCGGCCTCAGGACGTCTACGCAACAATGTCAGCACATCTCTCTCAAAATCTGATCACATACAGCTGGCCAGGAAATATCCGTGAACTTCGCAACGCAATGGAACGTATGCGCCTCATGAACTCGGATAAGCTTTATTATGACGCAGATGACCTTGAACTCACCAGTAATCGAGCAACTGTTATCTTAACCACACCGGATAACAGACAAATAGCCGCCCCCATGGCACCCATCCCGATCCCCGAAACCAAAATATCATCAGCTCCGCGCATGAAGACCGGACGGTCACGCGTAAGACGCCTGGCAAACTTACGGGATATGTTCACCGAACACAAACTGCTCACCAGAAACGAAATAGTGCAAACTCTGGAAATATCGCCAAATACCGCAACTCAAGACCTGAAATTACTCTGCGCAGAAGGCCTTATAGAAAAAATGCAACCCTCAGCATCACCCCGCTCCATCTACTGGAGACTGAAGGAAGACGCATAAATATACAGGCTACGCTACAGCTTCAGCCTCAGCTACAACTTTTTTCTTCTTCTTGTCAGGAACTTCCATGTCGACCCACTCAAGTACAGCCATAGGTGCATTATCACCCTTCCGACAGCCCAACTTGGTGATCCTGGTATAGCCACCATTACGTTCCTTATATTTAGGCGCAATCTCATCAAACAAAATAGAAACAGGTTTCTTTCTGTTCAACCGGCTAAGCACAAGCCGCCGCGACGCGACATCGCCTTTACGTGCAAAAGTAACCATCTTTTCAGCCTTAGTCCTGGCCAATTTCGCTTTTGCCAATGTTGTCTCAATCCGCTTTTCCACAATCAGACTGCACACCAAAGCACTCAATGTTGCCTTAAGATGGGCCGACGACCTGCCAAGCTTCTGATTGTTCTTTCTGTGTCTCATAAAAGATTCCCCGATCCACTTATTCCGCTTTAATCTCTTCAGTCAAATCTGCCTCAAACGTCAGGCCCAGGCCTAACCCTAGGTCGATAAGCTTCGCCTTAATCTCGTTCAAAGATTTCTTCCCGAAATTACGATACTTCAGCATGTCGTTCTCTGTCTTCTGCGCAAGCTCACCAACGGTAGTAATGTTGGCATTATTCAAACAATTAGCCGCACGAACACTGAGTTCAATCTCGTTAACACTCATCTTGAGCTTACGACGTAAATCTTCCCGCTCAGCATCAATTTTCTTTTCAGTTTCCTCAAACTCAACGATATCCTGATCGTAATTAACAAAAACATCAAGATGATGACGCAAAATAGCCGCTGCCATCGTCAATGCCTCGTCAGGAGCAACTCTGCCATCAGTCCAAACTTCAAGTATGAGTTTGTCGTAATCAGTCCTCTGACCAACCCTGATATCCTCAATACTGAAATTGACCCGTGAAACAGGAGAGAAAACGGAATCAATGGCTATCAAGCCAATCTCATCATCCACACCCTTGTTAAACTCGGCAGGACAAAAACCTCGGCCAACCCGAACTTCCATCTCCATATCCAATACACCACCCTCTGCAAGAGTAGCTATGTGATGATCCGGATTCAAAATCTCTACACTGCCATCTGTCTCGATATCACCAGCTGTAACCTCGCAAGGACCCTTAATATTAAGCGTTATACGCCCAGGCTCCCTCACGAAAGTTTTTAAACTAACCTTCTTGAGGTTCAACACGATGTCCGTCACATCTTCTACAATATTCTCAACACAACAAAACTCATGATCCGCACCCTTGATCTTCACCCGTGTAATAGCTGCTCCTTCAATAGAAGAAAGAAGCACTCTGCGCAACGAGTTGCCAACAGTACGCCCATACCCCACCTCAAACGGCTCCGCAATGAACTTTGAATACGTATCTGTAGCCGTATCCTCATCTTTACTCACCCTCTTAGGCATTTCGAATCTGCTCAATCTTATAGCCATATCTCATATCCTTTCATAGAAATTAAATCTGTATTTGCAACGGTTTAACAACTTACTTCGAGTACAATTCCACAATGAGCTGCTCGTCTACAAGAGGCGCTATCTCGTCTCTCGTTGGAACACTTACAACCTCAGCTGAAAAATTCTTTTCGTCCAAATTCAGCCACGAAGGTATATCTTTGCCGCCACTGGCCGCAATTTCCATGCTAGCAGAAGCAAACCCACGGCTCTTCGGCCTATCCTTCACTGAAATCACAGCACCAGGCTGCAAAACCATCGCAGGTATATTCGCCTTACGACCATTTACGAGGACGTGATTATGCGAAACAAACTGACGCGCGGCTCTTCTCGAAGGCGCAAACCCCAGCTTGTAAACAATGTTATCAAGCCTTGTCTCAAGCAATTGCAAAAGAACCTCACCCGTAACTCCATCCTTACCGTGCGCCCTGTCAAAAAACAGACGGAATTGTTTCTCTTGAAGCCCGTACTGCCTTCGCAATCTCTGCTTCTCCCTCAACTGCACACCATAGTCCGACGGCTTACGCCTACGACTCATACCATGCATTCCCGGCGCGGGGCGCCCCCTGTCAATCGGACACTTGGCCATGGCACACCTAGTGCCCTTAAGGAAAAGCTTCATGCCTTCCCTTCTGCATTTCCTACAAGCTGGTCCCGTATACCTGCCCATTAAACTCTCCTCCGCTTCTTGGCTCTACACCCATTATGAGGTACCGGTGTAACGTCCTTAATTAAACTGATATTTAAACCAACCGACTGCAACGCACGAACCGCTGATTCTCTACCAGAACCAGCACCCTGTACACGCACTTCCACTTCCCTCATACCCCTGGCCATTGCCTGCCTTGCCGCATCCTGCGCCACAAGTGTCGCAGCAAACGCCGTACTCTTTCTCGACCCCTTAAAGCCAGCCTTGCCCGCACTACTCCACGCAACAACACCACCCTTCAAATCCGTAATCGAAACCATTGTATTATTAAAAGTAGCCTTGACATGAGCAACTCCCATCGGAACAGGAGCTTTAGCCTTACGCCCCTTGGCAACAGGCTTTACCTCAGGAAGAACATCATCACCACCACCAAGAATGTCTTTAGCCTCCTGAACAGCATCACTACCCGCCGCAGATGGCGCAGGCTTCTTGTCAGCATCAACCTTCTCGGGTGTCTCAGCCTTTTCGGGCTTAGCTTCCTCAACCTTCTCAGACTTGGTCTCTACAGCCTTTTCAGGCTTAGCTTCCTCAGCCTTTTCAGGCTTAGCTTTCTCGGGCTTAGCTTTCTCGGGCTTAGCTTTCTCGGGCTTAGCTTTCTCGGGCTTAGCGACCTCAGCCTTCTCAGACTTGGTCTCTACAGCCTCTTCCTCAGCTTTCGCCTTCTTCGGCACTTTCTTGTCCTGATCTTCTGCCATATCCTGAATTATCTCCGTATTAACCCTTAATCTTTCTTCATTGCTTGTCTGGCTGCCTTATCACGAACAGCTCCAACCGTACGCTTGGGACCCTTACGCGTCCTCGCATTCGTACTCGTGCGTTGTCCACGCACGGGAAGTCCCCTGCGATGACGTACACCCCTGTAACTGTTAATACTAATAAGCCGCCTGATATTCGACGAGACTTCTCTTTTTAAATCACCCTCAACACGATACTCACCCTGAATAATCGCAAGTATCTTACGCATTTCCTCATCATTCAGATCGTCTGCTTTCTTTGCAGGATCCAATCCAATCACTTCAACAATCGATTTGGCCCTGGCTGGCCCTATCCCATGAATATAACGCAAAGCATATTCAACCCGCTTCTTGCCCGGTATATCTACTCCCAATAATCTCGGCATTAACTTCTCCTAAATAATCAACCTATGCACTGCGCGTTCTGAATTCCGCACTTTATTTAACTACCCTTGTCTCTGCTTATGGCGCTTGTTATTACAAATCACACGCACAACACCTTTGCGACGCACAACCTTGCACCTTTCACAAATCCTTCTAACTGAACTACGTACCTTCACAAATCAGCTCCAATTCTTTCAAATTTTAAAGCCCAATACCTTAATAACTCATTTGACGTAAGTCTATGATAAAATGGCCTTTTTTATCTTTTTTTTATCTCTTGCTTTTACCCCTGCTATCAAGCCGAAATCGTCAATATTTCAGCTTTTCCAGTGCTAATAGCCACCATATGCTCAAAATGTGCCGATGGTTTCCTGTCTTTCGTCAAAACCGTCCACCCATCTTTCATCACGTCAACCCCCGCACAACCCATGTTTATCATCGGTTCAAGGCAAAATGTCATGCCGGATTTTAATACCGGCCCTTGTCCCGACTTTCCGAAATTTGGTATCTGGGGATCTTCATGCAACGACCGCCCTATACCATGTCCAACAAAATCTCTTACAATCGAAAACCCTGCATCCTCAGCCGCCAGCTGAATGGCGTTGGAAATATCGTATAACTTATTTCCCTCAATCGCCTTCTCTATGCCAGCTTTCAAAGCCTCTTCTGTAACCCTTACCAAATTTATCACGTCAGGATCTGTAACACCTGCCATCACAGTCGTCGCGGTGTCACCCATGAACCCATCGTACTTGACACCCACATCTATCCCAACTATGTCCCCAACCTCTATCCGCCTGTCACCCGGTATCCCGTGAACAACTTCGTCGTTAACCGAAACACATATGACGCCCGGAAACCCCCTATATCCCAAAAACGCGCTCTCAGCACCATGCCCCGCAATCAACTCCCTCGCATGCTCACCCAATTCCCACGTCGTCACCCCCGGCGCAACAAACTTTGCAAGCTTGTCGCGCACGTCCGCCGCAATTCGACCACTGACTCTCATCCGTTTAAGATCATCGGCATTCTTGACTATTATCATCTCGAAATTATCACTTGATCAGCGACATGACCTCGCTAGCAAGATTATCCGCCCCCTGATCCCCATCCAAACTCTTCAATAGATCACGCTTCTCATAATGAGCAATTAAACTTTCTGTCTGATTGTTGTAAACCTCAAGCCTGTTAGCTATCGTTTCCTCACAATCATCAGCACGCTGATAAAGCTCACCTCCACACGCATCACATACACCCTCAACCTTCGGCGGAATGTTTGTTACATGAAAACTAATACCGCACCCGCGACATATCCTTCGGCCTGTCAAGCGCCTGATAAGTACCTCGCGAGGAACATCCAGAAAAATAACCATGTTGATCGCGCTTCCCCTGCTCTCAAGCACCTTATCCAGAAGATCCGCCTGAAGTTCCGTCCGAGGAAACCCATCAAATAAATAAGCCGAATCATCATTACCCTTGTCAAGCAAGTCCTCAATAAGACGAATAATAAGCTCATCAGGAACAAGTGCCCCACTCTTCATGTATCCATCCGCTTCCAGACCAAGCTCAGTACCGTCCTTCACCGCTGCACGCAGAATGTCACCAGTCGAAACATGCTGATAATTAGCTTCCGCAATACGCTCAGCCGTTGTCCCCTTGCCTGAACCAGGCGCTCCCATTAAAATAACAACCTTCATATTATCTCCGGCCGCTGCGCAGCTTACCTTTCTTGAGAAATCCATCATAATGACGCATCAACAAATGCGACTCAACCTGGCGCATCGTATCAAGAACCACACCAACTATAATAAGCAAACTGGTACCGCCCATGAACGATGCCACAACAAACGGAATACGAAACGTCTCCGTCAAGACCTGCGGCAATACCGCAATAACAGTAAGACCAATAGCACCTATCAACGTAATTCTCGTCATCGTCTTGTCAAGATACTCTGCCGTCGGCTTGCCAGGACGAATACCAGGAACAAAGCCGCCATTACGCTTGAGATCATCCGCTATCTGAAGAGGATTAAACTGCGTCGCTACCCAGAAATAAGAGAAAAACAATATCAATGTAGCGTATACAAGCAGATATACAGGCTGACCTATGGTAAGAGCCGCCCCGATCTGCTGACAGATATCAACATCTATCTTCTTTAGAATTATCGCAGGAAAAGCAAGCATCGGACCCGCAAAAATAATAGGCATAACACCCGAATAATTGACCCTTAACGGCATAAACGAACTCTGCCCACCATAAACTTTTCTTCCAACAACACGCTTAGCCGTATGTATCGGAACCTTTCTCTGCCCCTGAACCAACATGATAGTACCCGCAATCACAAGGAATATCATTAACAAGAGAAACACAAGATGATAGAGGCTGAACTGAGCTTCCCCATCATGCTTTGTAAACATCTCTACCGCTTTAAATGCCGCCATAGGCAAACGACTGATAATGTTCACCGTAATCACAAGCGATATACCATTACCGATCCCTCGATCCGTAATCTGTTCACCAAGCCACATCATCAACATCGTGCCAGTCGTCATCGTAAGAATGGTCAGTAGCCTGAAATTCCAGCCAGGATCACGTACAAGAACAATCCCATCTCCCAAATTGCCAAGAACACCAGGATTCTCAAGAAAACCCTTACACAACGCCAAAGACTGAACAAAACAAATCACAAGCGTAAGATAACGCGTATACTGAGTAAGCTTGGCACGCCCAACTTCGCCCTCTCTCGCCAACCGCTCCAAACCCGGTACAATGGCCGTCATAAGCTGCAATATAATAGATGCACTGATGTAAGGCCATATGCTCAAGGCACCAATCGCACAATTACTCAACGCTCCACCACTGAATAAATCAATCCAACCGAAAAAACCCGACCCAGCCTGCTGCTCACGTAAACGATCCACAAGCAATTGCAAAGCCTCGGCATCAACACCCGGTGTAGGCACATTAGATACAAGCCTGCATATAAACAAAAGCCCTGCCGTAAAAAGCAGACGCTTTCTCAACTCAGGTATTTTGAGAGAATTTGAAAAGGCTGAAAGCATCAGTCTCGTACAACCTCGCAGGAACCGCCGGCAGCCTCGATCTTAGCTTTAGCACTGTCACTAAAAGCACGCACCTTGACGGTTAATTTCTTATCAATTTCACCACAGCCAAGAATCTTTACTCCATCCGAGCCGCCATTAGCCAAACCAGACTTCAACAACAACTCAGTCGTCACTTCAGTCCCGTTATCAAAACAAGAAAGGTCTCCAATATTCACCGGCATATACGTTATCGCCGTAGGATTAGTGAAACCACGCTTCGGAACGCGCCTCACAAGCCTCATCTGTCCACCTTCAAAACCCGGCTTGTGCTTGTTTCCCTTACGCGCCATCTGCCCCTTATGCCCCTTGCCACAGGTCTTACCCGTGCCGGAACCAGGACCACGCCCGAGACGCTTCCTTTTTCGTGTTGCACCCTTTGTATTCTTTAATGTCTGTAAATCCATCTTTCGTTCCTCTACGAGTTTCTCGCCGCCATGACTTCGTCCCGCGACCTCAACTGCTGAAGCGCATTAACCGTTGCCCTGACCACGTTCAACTTGTTATTACTCCCAAGCGACTTTCCAAGAACATCCCTGATGCCCGAAACTTCGAGAACAGCACGCATCCCACCACCAGCTATAACACCAGTACCAGGCGATGCAGGCTTTAACAAAACCCTGCCGCCACTGAACACGCCCTTCACCTCGTGCGGAATCGTCTTGCCGCGCATTGTAACACTGAAAACAGCTTTTCGGGCAAGCTCGCCACCCTTCTTGATCGCGTCTGCAACCTCATTGGCCTTGCCAAATCCGATACCCACAAGCCCACTCCTGTTGCCAACAACCACAACAGCACTAAAGCTGAAACGACGTCCACCCTTGACAACCTTGGAACACCTGTTGACAAATACAACACGCTCTTCAAATTCAGCTACGGGAGCTGACCGAACATCCTCTACAGATACATCCGCTTCCTGAGGTTTTTTTTCCTCTTCGCTCACTGTTCCTCCTTATTCTCGGCATCAACAGCCTTGGAATCATTCTTGCCTGCAGGCAACAAACCAGCCTTCACAACCTCATCCACAACAGCCTTTATCCTGCCATGAAACTTGTGACCGCCCCGGTCAACAACTACTTTCTTAATTCCAGCCTTCCCAGCCTCGTCAACAGCCCTCTGCCCTAATTTTACCGCGGAATCAAGATTCTTCTTCTTTTCAACTCCAATAGTCGACGCAGCCGCAACAGTTAAATTCTTATCATCATCGATAAACTGTACGTATATATTCGTCCCGGACACCATAACTGACATCCTGGGGCAGTCATCTGTGCCGTGAATCTTCCTGCGTACCCTGCGGTGACGCCTCTGTCTATGCTGTTTTCTACTGTTCAATTTCATTTTACTCTACGCAACCGCTTTGCCGACCTTCCGGCGTACCAGTTCATCCTTATACTTGATTCCCTTGCCCTTATACGGCTCAACTTTATAAAAAGAACGTATCCTCGCCGCCGTATCACCAACCTGTTGCTTGTCAACACCAGAAACAGTGACCTTCACGCCGCTGTCCTCTGTCACGGTAACCCCATCAGGCGCCATGTATTCTATAGGAGACGCAAAACCCAACGACAAAACAACCTTCTGACCTTGAATCGCAGCCTTAAAACCAACGCCGTTGATCTCCAATTCCTTCTTGTACCCCTTGGAGACTCCCTCTACCATATTCGCAATCAGACTCCTGCTCAAACCATGCAAACTCTTGCACGTCCTCGTGTCATCAGCGCGGGTCACAATAACGTTACCATCAGCAACCTCAACCTTTATACACTTCGGCACGTCACGCTTTAACTCGCCAAGACCACCTTTAACAGTCACAGTCTGACCCGCAACATCAACAGTAACACCCGACAATATCTCAATCGGTTTCTGACCTATTCTGGACATCTTTATATCTCCCAACAATTTACCAAACGGAGCAAAGCACCTCGCCGCCAACATTCTTCTGCTTCGCATCCTTGCCCGTCATAATTCCCGATGAAGTACTGAGAATAGCTATTCCCAACCCACCAAGCACCTTCGGCAATTCCGTAGAGCCCGAATACTTGCGCAACCCAGGCTTGCTCGCTCTCTGTATGCCCCTTATCATGGGCTCATTCTCACGTAGATACTTGAGATAAACCCTTAAAGTCTTCGGATTAACGCCATCAACAACATAATCCCTGACATACCCTTCACGCTTCAATACCCTGGCTATCTCCTCCTTGATCTTGGAGTAAGGGATATTAACCGCCTCATGCTCTGCTTTCTGCGCATTCCTGATACGCGTCAACATATCCGCTATTGGATCCGTATTCATAATCTGCTCCTAAATTACCAACTTGCCTTTATTACACCAGGGATCTTCCCGGAGCTCGCCAGCTCTCTGAAACAAATCCTGCACAATTGAAATTTCCTGATGTAAGCGCGCGGCCTTCCACAACGCTTGCAACGATTGTAATTGCGGACCGAAAACCTCGACCCTCTCTCAGCCTTAGCAATTAATGATTTCTTCGCCAACCTGACGTCCTCCTGTTTTATTTCTCGGAAAAAGGCATCCCAAGCAGCTTAAGCAGCTCAAATGCTTCCTTATCCTCACTAGTGGATGTGTTTATCGTTATATCCAAACCCTGCGCAGTATTAGGTCCATTAGGGTCAACCTCAGGGAAAATCTCTATCTCTTTAATGCCAAGCGAGAAGTTCCCGCGCCCATCAAAAGAACCCGAGGGTATTCCCCTGAAATCCCTGATACGCGGTAAAGCCGCGTTGATAAGCCTGTCCAGAAATTCATACATCCTATCACCACGAAGCGTCACCTTCGCACCAATACTCATACCTTCTCTCAGCTTGAAATTCGATATGCTCTTCTTAGCCTTTATGATAATCGGCTTCTGACCAGTGATCAGAGTAAGATTCTCATTATTCGACTTGATAGCGTCTTTATCAACAATACCAAAACCCATGTTTACCACTATCTTCGATAGCTTGGGAGCACGCATGGTATTCTCTATGCCACATGCTTCCTTGAGTTTCGGAACAATATCTTTTTTATAAGTTTCTTTTAACGTCACCACAATTAACCTCATCCATCAAAAGAGTGAGAGCACACCCTGCATTTACGCAACGCGCCCTTCGCCTCATCATGCTCATTTGTAATTTTAACACCCTTGTCACACTTCGGACAAAACAACATTACATTCGAGATTGCAATGCTGTTTTCCTTCTCTGCAATTCCACCCTGAGGGTTCTCCTCAGACTTACGAAGCGCCTTCTTTCGAAGATTCAATCCCTCAACCAGCACGCGCTGCTTCGCAGGCTGCATGTAAAGAACCTTTCCCTTCTTTCCACAATCAACACCTGCAACAGCTATGACCGTGTCATTCTTTTTTATTCTTGCAATACTCATCCCAAACCTCTTCTACAGCACCTCAGGTGCAAGCGATATAACCTTCATATAATTCTTGTCCCGCAACTCACGCGCGACAGGCCCAAATATCCTCGAACCAATAGGGTTGTCTTTCTCGTCAATCAAAACAACTGCATTGTTATCAAACCTTAAATGCGAACCATCCCAACGCGTAATCGGATGCTTTGTCCTGACAATCAACGCCCTCTGCACCGAACCCTTCTTAATCAAACTGTTCGGCTGAGCCTCCTTGACAGAAACTCTTATAATATCACCAACATAAGCATACTTCTTACGCTGACCAAGAACGCGAAAACAACGTACCCGCCTCGCCCCTGTATTGTCCGCTACAACTAAATCTGATTCTTCAGCTATCATTACAAAACTCCAATATCAGCTACCCGATGCTCACGAGTCTCCATCTTTTCAACTTACTTATAGGCCTGGTCTCAACAATTTCTACCCTGTCACCAACCTTAGCCTCATTTTTCTCGTCATGCACATGGTACTTCTTAAATTGACGTATAACCTTCTTGTACAACTCATGCTGCTTGCGACGTTCTACAAGAACCACAATGCTCTTATCACCACTGCGATTAACAACCACACCAGCCCTCTTCTTCCGAAGACTTCTTTTTTTTGCCTCAACTTCTGACATTACGCGCTTCCCTTCTTCTGGTCAGCCATCTCATTCATAACTGTATTTATTCTAGCAATATCACGACGGAGATACCTCTTCATCAACGGCTGCTCCGCAGCCTCTCCAATGATACTCTTAACATTCAGCTCAGCCAGTGCCTTCTTCTTCTCGTCGCACATCTGAACCAGTTCAGCCTCTGTATTTTCTCGTAAATCCGATGCTTTCATCATCTATCCTAATGTCTTGAAACTAATTTCGTCCTAACCCCGAGCTTCGCGTCAGCCAGGCGCAAACATTCACGCGCTACCTTCTCCGGCACACCACCCACCTCAAACAACATCTTGCCAGGCCTGACTACAGCAACCCAATACTCCGGATTACCCTTGCCCTTACCCATTCTAACTTCAATAGGCTTCTGACTAACAGGTTTGTCAGGGAAAATCCTTATCCAAAGATTCCCCTTACGCTTCATGTGCCTGTTGATCGCTACCCTGCAAGCCTCAATCTGCGTCGCCTTTATCCAACCCCTACTTAAACACTTCAAACCATATTCTCCGAAAGAAAGATCCACACCGGTCATTGCCGATCCTTTTCTCTTCCCCCGAGCAACCTTGCGGTGCTTCATCCTTTTAGGCATAAGTGGCATTGGTCTTCCTCCTGTTACCTTCCGCCGCTTCCGGCTCTTCCCTCTTCTTGCAAATCCATACCTTTACACCTATAATCCCAGCCTTTGTGTTGGCTTCAGCAAATCCATATTCAATATTCGCACGTAATGTATGCAGCGGTATGCTGCCTTCCTTGTACCACTCGGTCCGAGCCAGTTCCGCGCCGTTCAATCTGCCTGCAGCACGAATCTTGATACCATTAACACCCATGGACATCGCAACCTGTATGGCACGCTTCATCGCACGCCGAAACGACACACGCCGCTCCATCTGAGTCGCAATATTCTCAGCAACCAACTGCGCGTTAGCATCAGGATCCTTGACCTCCTGTATCTCAATGTAAACTTCCTTGCCAGTCATCGCCGACAAATCCGCACGTACACGCTCAATATCCGCACCCTTACGCCCAATGACAATACCCGGACGAGCAGTATGTATGTTTACTCTAATACGGTTAGCATAACGCTCAATTATAATTTCTGAAACTGCAGCATTTTCCAGACGTTTCGCAACAAGACTGCGAATTTTCATGTCCTCATTCAGCATGGTACCAAAATTCTTCTTACCGCTGAACCATCTGGAGCGCCAGTTCTTATTAACCGTGACCCTCAAACCAATTGGATTTACTTTCTGTCCCAAGACAATCTCCTAGTCTATTCTTCGTTCTTACCGTCTGTTAAAACAACCTTTATATTCGACATCCGCCGCTTGATAGGACTCACGCTTCCGCGCGCCCTCGGCCAAAACCTTTTCAAGCGAGGCCCATCATCCACAACAGCCAGCTTGACAATTAAATCGTCCACAGCCAGCTTCGCATTGTTCTCTGCATTCGCAACAGCCGACTTAAGCGTCTTTCCAATCAGGAAAGCCGCCTTCTTCGTGCTGAAATCAACAATTTTTAACGCCTCAGAAACAGGCAAACCCTGCACCTGCCTGGCAAGCTCCCTTGCCTTGTGGGGCGATAACCTTACAAACTTTATTTTAGCTGTTATATCCATATCACCAAGTCCAGACTACTTTGTCACCTTTGCTTTTTCCGTGGTATTTCCATGTCTCCTGAATGTACGCGTCGGAGCAAACTCACCAAGCTTATGCCCAACCATGTTCTCAGTAATAAATACCGGTATGTGTTGTTTGCCATTGTGTATAGCCATATTATGACCCACAAACTCAGGCACTATCATCGAACGACGCGACCATGTCTTAATAGGACGCTTGTCTCCAAGCCTGTTCATCTGCTCCACCTTCTTCAAAAGCTTCGCATCAACAAATGGTCCCTTTTTTATAGAACGTGCCATATCTTATTTTCTCCGCTTTACAATAAACTTATTAGAGGTCTTTTTCTTCTTCCTCGTCTTGCCACCCTTTGCCAACTGGCCCCATGGCGACACCGGATGTCCACCACCAGAAGTACGACCTTCACCACCACCCATCGGATGATCAACAGGATTCATGGCCACACCACGTACAGTAGGCCTGATTCCACGCCAACGCTTTCTTCCAGCCTTACCGTCTGAACGACCCGAACGCTCAGAATTACCAACATATCCTATAGTGGCCAAACATTTAACATTCACAAGCCTTATCTCGCCAGACGGAAGCTTCAACTGTGCACTCTTGCCTTCCTTGGCCATCAACTGCGCACTCGCTCCAGCCGATCTCACTATCTTAGCACCCCTGCCAGGCTCAAGCTCAACATTGTGAATCGTTGTACCCAGCGGAATCTTATCCAACGGAAGCGCATTACCAACCGAAGGCTCAGCCTCAGCACCAGATACAACCTGCATCCCGACAGTTAAACCCTGCGGCGCAAGTATGTAACGCTTCGCGCCATCAAGATAATGAAGCAACGCAATGTTTGCAGTCCTGTTCGGATCATACTCAATTGCCGCAACCTTCGCAGGAACACCACTCTTCTCACGCCTGAAATCTATTATACGATATCTACGCTTATGACCACCGCCACGATGACGAACAGTAATCCTGCCAGCGGAATTTCGGCCAGCATTACGCTTCTTCGACTCAACAAGACTACGTTCCGGCTTGTCCTTCGTTATCTCATCAAACGCCGAAATCGTCGTGAAACGCATACTCGGTGTAGTCGGTTTGTATTTTTTTAATGCCATCTTATTTCTCCAAAACCTCTAGGCCACGTCTATGCTGTCGCCCGCTTTAAGCGTCACAACAGCGCGCTTCCAATCAGCCCTCTTGCCATAACGAACCGTACGCTCACGCTTCTTCTTGCCGGAATACCGCATCGTGTTCACGTTCATTACAGTAACGTTGAAATACTGCTCAACAGCAGCCTTTATCTCCATCTTGTTCGCAGACGTATCCACCTGAAATAAATACTGATTGTTAGCTTCCTTAAGATCAGTACCCTTTTCCGTTATCTGCAACTTCTTTAAAACCGAATTTAAATCCTTCATTTATCCTTCTCCACAACCTGCTCTCCATCCGCCTTCTCTTCAACCTTCTCAGGCTTAGCTTCCTCAGCCTTCTCTACGGCTTCCTCTACTTTTTCGGCAGGCTTTTCAGCAGGTTTCTCAGCAACAACCTCTCCAAAGCGGGCCTTTATAACATCCATTGCCGATTTAGTCACTACAACTTTTTTATAACGTAACAATTGATACACGTTCAAGTTCGCCGCCGCAACCATCTCAATCTTCGGTATGTTCCTCGCAGCAAGAACCGTCTTCTCGTCAACCTTGTCCACAACAAAAAGAACAGGCCCGGAAAGATCGAGCTTCTTCATCAATTCAGCAAACAGCCGGGTCTTACCTTCCGCAAGAATCAACTCATCAACTACCAGTATCTTCTCTTCACTGATAACATCACTGAAAGCCCTCATGAACGCAAGCTTCTGAACCTTCTTGTTCACCTTCTTGTCATAACTTCGGGGATGAGGACCAAACGCCACAGCACCACCACGCCAGATAGGAGACTGCCGATATCCAGCACGAGCTCTTCCAAGCCCCTTCTGCTTCCACGGCTTAGCATTACTTCCAGCAACTTCTCCCTTACTGAGTGTAGAAGCCGTTCCCGCACGACGCGCAGCCATCATGGCAACAACAACATCACGAACAGCCTGCTCACCCTTGTCAGAAACAAGCATATCATCAGAAAAGTCGAGGTTACCCACTGCTTTTCCCTTCATATCATGTACTTTTAACTTACCCATAACTCAGATCAACTCTTATTACGCTTTTTCAAGGACTTCTTAATGTATACTATCGAACCCGTAGCGCCCGGGACCGCACCGCGAACCAATATCAGATTCTCGTCCCCCTTAAGCTCCACAATTTTTAAATTCTCCTGCAAAACCCTCACCGTACCCATGTGACCAGGCATCTTCCTGTTCTTCGCAACACGTGAAGGAGTAGCACACTGACCAATCGCTCCCGGCTTCCTCTTCGCATGCCCACCATGAGTCATTCGGCCACCACCAAAATTATAACGCTTAACAACACCGGCAAAACCACGACCCTTGCTGGTACCCTCAATGTCAACGTACTTCTCTTCAGCAAATATCTCAGCAGTCACAGTGTCTCCAGCCTTAACGTCATCATCACCGATTATGGGGAATTCTCTCAAAACCCTCTTAGGCGATACACCAGCCTTCTTGAACCTGGCAAGATCCGGCTTACTGACCCTCTGCTCCTTCTGATCACCATACCCCATCTGAACAGCATCATAGCCATCTTTTTCCTGTGTCTTACGCTGAACCACGACACAAGGACCCGCCTCTATAACCGTCACCGCAACACGATGGCCTTCTGCATCAAAGACCTGCGTCATCCCAAGCTTTTTTCCTATCAAACCTTCCATCACTCTACCCCAACCTATATCTTAATGGTAATATCCACGCCCGCAGGCAGATTTAACTTCTTCAACTCGTCAATTGTCTTCGCCGTCGGCTGCATGATATCCAACAACCTCTTGTGAGTTCTCATCTCAAACTGTTCCATAGACTTCTTGTTGACATGCGGACTCTTATTCACCGTAAACCGCTCTATACGCGTCGGCAAAGGCGTCGGCCCCACAACCTCAGCACCACTCCCCTTCGCGGTGTCAATAATATCCAGTACCGCCTGATCCAATACCTTGTGGTCATACGCTTGTAATCTTATTCTTATCCTCTGATCCTGCATTATCTTCTACCCTTAAATACTAAGTAATTTATCTTTCACAGTTTTCGGTGCAATCTCAAACGTAACAGGCTCAATAGTGTAACTAGCATGCCCCCTGGTCAACGAACGTATTACCGTCGAATAACCAAAAAGTTCAGCCAGCGGAACCTCCGCATGTATCATCTGAGAAGCGCCACTCGCTTCCATGTTCTTGATCTTGCCGCGCCTGCCATTCAAATCACCCATGACATCGCCCATGTATTCACTCGGCACAACCAAATCTAACGCCATAATCGGCTCAAGAAACTCAGGCGAACCCGCCATCACAGCATCTTTAAACGCCATCACCGCCGCAGTACGAAAAGCTATCTCAGTCGAGGAATCAGCATCGTAATCACCACCTGTGATCTTGACCCTGATGTCGTTCACCGCATATCTACCCATTACACCCGTCATAATTCCATCTTTGATTCCCTCTTCAACCTCAGAACGAAACTCTTCAGGCACCTTGTCTTTCGAAACATCAAATTCTATAATCGCCCCCTCACCACGCGCCAACGGAGAAATCTCAAGTCGCAATGACGCAAACTGCCTGCCACTGCCAATTTCCCTGTCGAAAATATGCTCACCAACCGCAGTCGCCGTAACAGTCTCATAATAAGCCACCATCGGTCGCCCTGTGTTTATCTCAACATTAAACTCACTCTCCATTCGACTCTTGAGTATTTCCAGGTGTAACTCACCCATACCACTCATAATCGTCTGACCAGTCTCCGGATCAACCTTTACAATGCAGGTCGGATCCTCAGAAGCAAGATCATTAAGTGCCTGTTCAACCTTGTCCCTGTCCGCTGCTGAACGAGATTCAACCGCCATAAACATCACCGGCTCAGGAAACTTGATGCGCTCCAACTCAACAGGTTTGTTCTCAACACATAAAGTGTCACCCGTCATAACATCCTTCATCCCGACAACAGCCCCAATCTCACCCGAAAACAACTCTTCGACATCTTCGCGACTGTCCGCATGCAACCGAACCAGCTTGGTAATTCGCTCCCTTTTATTGGATCTCGGATTATAAACGTTCTGCCCCTTCTTGACCTTGCCGGAATAAACACGAATAAATATCAACCTGCCAACATATGGATCCCGTGCCAACTTGAATACCAAAGCACTAAATGGACCCGCGTCATCCGGCTCCCTCGTCACATGCTCACCGGTCTTAATGTCAACACCCTCCATGACTGTAACATCCATTGGAGACGGCAAATAATCAATCACAGCATCAAGCAACTGCTGAACACCAAGGTTCTTCAGCGACGATCCGCATAATACAGGCACCAGCTTACCCGTAAGCGTTACCCTGCGTAAACCAGCACGAAGCACATTCGCAGGAACATCAGGCCCCTCCATGTACGCCTCAAGAATCGCCTCGTCAACATCTGCAAGCTTCTCAACCAACTCAGCCCTCGCACGCTCAGCCTCAACCGCAAGATCAGCAGGTATAGCGACAATATTCATTTTAGCACCAAGACTGTCAGAATCAAAAGTCACCGCATTCATCTCAAGCAAGTCTATAATACCTTCAAAATTCTCTTCACTCCCCCATGGAAGCTGAACAGGAACAGCATTGGAACCAAGCTTGCTGCGAATCTGACCCACTACACTGCCAAAATCAGCACCCATCCTGTCCATCTTGTTCACATAAGCTATTCTCGGCACATTGTAATGATCCGACTGCTGCCATACCGTCTCCGACTGCGGCTGAACACCGCCAACAGCACAAAAAACACCAACCGCTCCATCCAAAACCCTCAACGAACGCTCAACCTCAACAGTAAAATCAACATGCCCTGGAGTATCTATGATGTTAACCTGACAATCACGCCAGAAACAAGTAGTCGCAGCACTGGTAATAGTAATACCACGCTCCTTCTCCTGCTCCATCCAATCCATCACCGCCGTACCCTGATGCACCTCGCCCATCTTATGCACCTTGCCGGCGTAAAACAGTACACGCTCCGTAGTCGTGGTCTTACCAGCATCTATATGCGCAATAATACCTATATTACGCACAGCAGACAGACTCCTCGCCCTGGCGTCAGCCTCTTTACCCTTACGGCCGGCTGATGCTTTACTGTTTTTCTTTTGTTCCAAAACTTTTACCATCTTTCAAAAACAACCTTATATCACTCTACCAGGCATAATGAGCAAACGCCCTGTTAGCCTGCGCCATCTTATGGACGTCATCCTTCTTCTTCATGACACTACCCTGATTGTTGTATGCATCAAGAAGCTCTGTGGCTATGGACTTATGCATCTCCATGCCCTTTCTCGCCGTCGAATACTGAATCAACCACCTGAGTGCCAACGCCGACTGACGATTCCTGTTGATCTCTGTAGGAACCTGATATGTCGCACCACCCACTCTGCGGGACTTAACTTCAACCTTCGGCTTCATGTTGTCAATCGCCTTCACAAGCACTTCCAACGGATCCCGCCCAGTCTTGGATGCAATCTCATCCAAAGCACCGTACACTACCTTCTCCGCAACCGACTTCTTGCCGCGTTGCATAAGATAATTGATCACCCTAGTTACAAGCTCACTGTTGTACTTAGGATCCGGTGTCAACGTTCTCTTCTCTGCACTGTGCCTTCTTGCCATTCCATTTCTCCGTTAAATTACTTCTTGGTCTTCTTGACCCCGTATTTCGAACGCCCTTGTTTACGCCCGTCAACGCCCAAACTATCAAGAGCACCACGAACGATATGATAACGCACGCCAGGTAAATCCTTTACGCGGCCGCCTCTCACCAATACCACACTATGCTCCTGCAAATTGTGACCTACACCACCGATATACGCCGTTACTTCATAACCCGATGTAAGACGAACCCTGGCCACTTTCCTCAAGGCAGAATTCGGCTTCTTAGGTGTCTGAGTCTTTACTGCAAGACAAACACCACGCCTCTGCGGCGCTGATACCAGCGCAGGAGCCTTGCTCTTCTGCTTGAGCTTCTTTCTGCCCTTTCTAACCAACTGATTAATTGTCGGCATATGCCAAAACCTTTCTCTAATTTCCCAAAAGAATCCGCATGCTATCAAAGTGCCTACGGAAAATACAAGCCTAACCTAGCAATTCTTTTAGTTTCTGTTCAGACTCCGTTTCCTCTTTGTCTAATTCATCTTCGGGCACCGGCTCCGCCAGAGGAACAAGTTTAATGTCCCTGTGTATCGGAAAACCCGTCCCGCCCGGTATCAAGTGTCCCATTATAACGTTCTCCTTGAAACCACGAAGATGATCTATCTTGCCAAGCGTAGCCGCTTCCGTAAGTACACGCGTAGTGTCCTGGAAGGATGCAGCCGAAATAAAGCTGTTAGTCTCAAGCGACGCTTTGGTAATACCAAGCAACGCCGGAGTAGCTTCCGCAGGACGCTTACCTTCAGACATCGCATCCTCATTCGCCCGAAGGAAATCCTGCTTCATCACCTGCTCACCCCAGAGATACTCCGTATCACCCGGATTCGTAATAGTGACCTTCCTCAACATCTGCCTGACAATTATCTCAATATGCTTGTCATTAATATCCACACCCTGCAAACGATATACCTGCTGAACTTCGTTCACCAGATAATCCTGCAACTCCTGAGGACCACATACTTCAAGAATTTCCTGAGGAACAATCGGTCCCTCCGTAAGCTGCTGACCCTTCTTTACCTTGTCATCCTTAAAGACAACTATGTGCTTACCCATCGCAATCAAATGCTCTTCAGTGGCACCAGTAGCATCATCACGGATAATCAAACATCTCTTACCCCTCTGATTAGGACCAAAGTCAACGATACCCTCGATCTTGGCAATCTCAGCTGCATCCTTAGGATGACGCGCTTCAAACAACTCAGACACACGTGGCAATCCACCAGTAATATCCTTCGTCTTCGACTCTTTCCTCGGAGTCTTAGCAAGCATCTCACCAGGTAATACAGCCTTCCCCTTCTTCACCATCACATGCGCTCCGGCAGGGATACTGTAAAAACCAAGAACCTCTTCACCATCTTCACTTCTGACAATAATCTGAGGATGCAAATCTTCCTTTGTCTCAAGAACAATCGTTCCCTTCAGACCCGTTGCCTCGTCAACCTCTTTCTTGACAGACACGTTCTCAACAAAATCATGGAAATCGATTATACCCTTCTGCTCAGATAAGATCGGTACACTGTACGGATCCCACTGCGCCAGACACTGACCCTTCTTGACCGTGTCACCATCCTCGAACTGAACCAACGCACCCATCGCAGTAGTATAACGCTCCAGCTCATGACCATTCTTATCGTGAATCGTCAATACGCCATTCTTGTTAAGCACAACATGCGCGCCCTCTTTGTTCTTAATGGTTCTTAATTCATGATATTTAACAATACCTGCATTCTTGACGATAATCTCCGGCTCTTTAAAGATCGCACTCGCCGTACCACCGATATGGAACGTACGCATGGTCAACTGTGTTCCAGGCTCACCAATTGACTGAGCTCCGATAATTCCAACAGCTGTGCCAACCTCAACAGAACGACCCGTCGCCAAATCACGCCCATAACACATAGCGCAAAGCCCATTGTGACTCTCGCAAGTCAAAACACTGCGTATCCGTATACTGTCAATCGCAGAACGCCTGATCACATCACAAGCCTCTTCATCTATCTCGTGGTTGGCCCGAACAATCAACGCCTTGGTAACGGGATCAATAACATCAGCTAAAACCGTCCTACCCAAGATCCTGTTCTCCAACGAAAGCATCTCGTCATCACCTTCAGACAACAAAACAGTCTCTATGCCGTTAAGGGTATTACAGTCCTGCTCAATAATAATGACATCCTGAGCAACATCCACAAGCTTACGAGTCAAGTAACCAGCATCAGCTGTTTTCAACGCCGTATCAGCCAAACCCTTACGAGCACCGTGAGTACTGATAAAATACTCAAGAACACTCAATCCCTCACGGAAGTTAGATATAATAGGACGCTCAATAATCTCACCAGACGGCTTGGCCATCAAACCACGCATACCAGCAAGCTGGCGAATCTGCTGACGACTTCCACGAGCCTTGGAATCAACCATCATGTAAACCGAATTGATCTCAGTACTATCACCATTCTCCTCTATGGAAGAATACATCGCGTTCGAAACTTGATCAGTCGCCTGTGTCCAGATATCAACAATCTTATTGTAACGCTCACCATCAGTAATCACACCCTGCTTGTATTGAGCATCAACATCGCCTACCTGATCACGTGCAGAACCAACAATAGAACCCTTCCTACTCGGAACAATCATGTCAACCAAACCAATAGAAACACCCGCAAGCGTAGCATGCTCAAAACCAAGACGTTTCAAGTCATCAAGAACACGTACAGTCTCATCGTGCCCGGCATGACGATGACAATGCCATATAAAATCACCAAGAGCAGACTTATCAACCATCTTATTGATAAAACCAATCTTCGCCGGCCAAAGCTCATTAAAGAACACCCGACCAACCGTCGTCACCAGCACCGTCTTATCACGATCACCGAAAACAGTTTCCTGCAAATAGTCAGGATTCCTCAAATGAATCTTACTATGCGTACTAAGAACACCCTCTTCATAAGCAAGCCTGACGTCATTGACATCATTCATCAAAGGATAATGCTTTTTCTTATCATCCTTTGAAGGCTTGAGAATATCATCAAGCCTGTCTTTCTGACTCAAAGAAGTCAAATAATAGATGCCCAATGTAATATCCTGCGTAGGCGTCATTACAGACCGACCACTGGAAGGCGAGAATATACTGTTCGTAGACATCATCAGAAGCCTGGACTCAAGCTGAGCTTCAACCGATAACGGCAGATGAACAGCCATCTGATCACCATCAAAATCAGCATTA
>JAUUYL010000089.1 GCA_030590485.1 Lentisphaerota bacterium
TGCCATAATAAACCATTAAATTGAGAGAATTCAACTATATGTGAAAGAAATGGTTTACCATGACAAACGAAGTGAGGAATGGTGGCGAGAACTGGAATTGAACCAGTGACACAGGGATTTTCAGTCCCCTGCTCTACCGACTGAGCTATCCCGCCACCTGAAATTCGGTTCAGGGAATATATATATTCGGGGGAGGGGAAGCAATAAGAAAAAAGCTACTATTTAATAGCCGCCAGAAAGCTGTCGGCGATTATTGTGTGGCCGGTTTCGTTGGGGTGTACGCGGTCAGCGGCGAGTGAGAGGCTGGGATTGTCGGTGAGAAACTTGTTGAAGGCTGCCTGAAGGTCAACAAAGACGGCGTCGAAGTCGCTCGCCAAGCGTCTTACCACGGCACCATAGGTATCCATCTGCGCTCGGAAGGGCTCGGTCGAATCGAGTTCAATGAGATATGGGCTCATCAGTATCAGCCCTTTAAGCGCAGGGCGTGTTTGTTCCAGCAGTTTGCGATAAGTTGATTCATATTCATCAATTGATACTTGTGCCATGGCGAGTGGACTGTCGAACTGGCGCCATACGTCGTTGATGCCGATCAGGACGGAAAGCCAGTCGGGTTGATGGTCGAGGACGTCTTTTTGCCATCTTCCGTCGAGATCTGGGACACGATTGCCGGAGATGCCGGTGTTGATGATCGTGAGGTTGTTTGCTTTGAGCCTGTTGTTTACAATGGAGACATAGCCATCGCCGAGTCTGTCGTCACGGCCGAGTGGATAGGCGCGCCCGCAGTCGGTGATGGAATCGCCGGTAAAGAGAAGAATACTGTTATTTGCGAGTTTTGTTTTCATGGGGAAGAGAGTATATAATGATGAATGATGAATGTCGAATAATGAATATTGGAGTAGAGGCGCTTATGGGCTCAGGAAATTTTTTGCCCACTCGGTCTCTCGACCTAGATGCCCGGGATTTTCGCAGATGGGATTTATAGACTTCGGAAGATTGTAGACCACGTCTTTGGCGTGGCAGGAAGGATCAATCATCGGATCCGTTGGAGCCAGAGGACAGGATTGACAGGATGAGGATATATGGTACTATATTAGGACTGAATTTAGTACTATAAGGAGTTAAGATGAAGTATAGCGAAAATATCATTCCGATCAGTGAAGTGAAGGCGCGTACCGCCCAGATGGTTGACCATGTTGTACGCGAAAGAACTCCGGTGATTATAACTCAAAACGGCAGGGGGAAGGTTGTTGTGCAGGATTTGCGCGATTACGAGCAGACTCAGGAGAGCATGGCTATGCTCAAGATTGTTGCGCAGGGTAGAGCGGATATTCAGGACGGACTTTACAAGCCTGCAGCTAAAGCTTTCGCCAGCGTCAGAAAACAGGTTCAGTCAAAAGGATAGCCGTGAATTATCGAGTTTATTTAACGGATAGTGCTGAACGGGACTTGCTGGACATATCTGATTATGTGGCGGTGTATGATACTCCCGTGGAAGCGGATGATCTTCTTGAGAAGCTGGAAGCAACTTGTGATAAGCTGACGTATTCTCCAAAGAAGGGCCGCATAGTACCGGAGTTAAAGCGTGTTGGTGTGGATTTATACAGAGAGCTTCATTACAAGCCATACCGCGTTGTTTATGGGGTCGAAGGCAAGAAGGTTTATGTATACGCGATATTGGATGGGCGCAGGGATCTGCAGTCAACACTCGAACGTAGATTGTTACGGTAGAGAATATGAGACGATGGTTCTTAATAGCGTTGCTGATTGCTTTGTTATCTCCAATGGTAAGTAGTGGGGTGGAGAAAACATTTACTCTGCCGACGAGGCAGGCACTATATATTTTATATTTTCCGCTCACCGGCCACCATCACGCTGCTGATTTTTTTGTTTTCCCGTGTGAGATTTTCTGCCGTTCTCAAACAGGTTTTTTCACCAGAATCATAGGTTAAGGGCTTATAGGTTGCAGTCTAATGACCGATGGTATGATTTCAGAGAGGTGGAACTATGGGCGAATAAACGGGCATGCTTCTCACTCGGCAGCAATAACCTGAAACTCTTCGATAGATGGGACTCCGGTGGCTTTGGTTATGTTCAGGCGGACGTAACGGGCGTTGACCGGTGAGAATTTATACTCTTTTGTCCCGGCTATGGTGGTTCCTTTATGAAGAACCTTCCACTCTTCACCGACCTTGTATTCAATTGTGAATTCCTGCGCGCGTTTGCATGCGTTTTCGATTACACGAACCTTCTCAATCTCATGTTTCTTGAGCAGATCGAGCTGAAGCCAGCCGGATGTTGTTGAGTGTCTTGCGCTCCATCGGCTATTATCATTGCCGTCCACTGCCGCTGCTGCGTTGTAGTTGTTGCTCCATTCGGAAGACACGGTGGCTTTTATTCTCTGAATACAGTCGGGTTTACCAACCGGCTTCTTTCTGATCATTCTGCCTACATCGGTAAGCGTTCTGACATCGATATCGCGGATCCGGCCTTCGTAGTTAGGGCCGATATTGATGGAAAAGATATTTCCGTATTTCGCTGCGCCGAGGTAATCATTGTAGAGCGAGCTTGCGGGTTTGCAAAGGCCGTCGTGTTTGGGCAGCGAATAGAACCACATTGCGCCGCCTTTGTGGCCTGGCAGGATAGGGTATGTAAATTCAGCAACGTGATAGCCTGTGAAAGTTCCTTCGGCCTTTTTGTTGTATTTAGTCGTGTTCGGGTCGCCAAGTTTGCCGGGCCGTCCCATCTCACGCAGGCAAATGCGCCCGGCTCCAGAGCCATGGTTGAATCCGACGAAAGTATTCGGTTGGAACTTATGCATCCAGTTTACTGTGTCCTGATGGGAGAGGCCGCCGGTGCCGACTGCATGGTCCATCCACCAGAACTCGATGGGGCCATAGTTGGTCAGAAGTTCTTTAAGCTGGGCTTTCTTCATTTCAGGATTATGACCTCCTTTGCCACTTTTGCGGTCAATTGCCCTCGGCCAGTTCCAGTCGCCTTCAGAGAAGTACAAGGCCAGCTTGATCCCGTATTTGTCACATGATTTCCTTAGTTTAGCGAGAACGTCGATACCCAGCGGGCTGTTCGTTACTTTCTTTTCAGTGGTAGCAGTGTCCCAGAGACAGAAGCCGTCATGATGTTTGGTAAGGAAGAGGATATAGTTCATGCCGGCGGCTTTGGCGGTCTCGCACCATTGGTCGGTATCACAGCCCGTAGCTTTGAAGTAGGTTGCGTCCTTGTCATGTGTAGGAGTCCATTCTCGGCCAGAGAAGGTTGAGTATGACCAGCAGATGAACATTCCCCATTTCATCTCCTTGATCTCCTGAGCGCGAACTGCGTCGGGGAGTTTAGTCGCGTTGATCTTTGGGATTGTCTGACAGGCTGATGTCATCAGAACTAACAGTAACATTGCGGCTATTCTTTTCATGATCACTCCTTGTGTTTATTTTAGTTTACCCGTCCCGGAATCTGAAATGCTCCTTGACCAATCTAACATTGGCTTTTTCTGTTTTTTATCTATCGTAACTATACGCTAGCTCAACTATATGACTACGTCAAGTGGGGTGCAGACAAATGGGAGAGCAGTAATCCACCTTTTCTTGCCAGAGCGATGGTGAGCACGAAAGATAAATTGTTCGTTGCAGGTTCTGAAGATATTATGGATGAGCAGGATTTCTTCTACAGTAACGCGTCAAAGGGCTACGTGCAGAAAAAAGCGAATTAAAGAAACAGTCCGAGATCTGGCAGGCGAAAGGCGGCGTCCTGCTTGCTGTCTCCAAGAAAGACGTCAGCCAGTTGGCCCAACATAAGCTCAATGCTATACCGATTTTTGACGGCATGATCACCGCAGGTGGAAGATTATTCATCAGCTTGAGTAATGGAGCTCTTGTCTGTTTAAAGTGATTGCTATTTCTTTTTGTATGCTGGGTTCGGGGCTGGCATTTTGGCGTCCACTTCTTTGTCAGCATTTTTGTGTCGCATTTTTGTTGACAAATTCCGTTGACGAAATTAAATTTACGGCTAAAAATAACAAACATGGAGGAATTGAAGATGATTATTCACAATGCATTGTTCAGAGATATTTCTGTTGCGTCAAAAAATATTAGTGTACTTTCTGCACTATTGTTTTTGTTTCTGAGCATGGAGACGATGGCTGGAGCAGAAGTTCCGCGCGATAAACTTAATATTAACCCTGCATGGACTTTTCATCTTGGAGAACCAGAAGGTGACCCGGCAAAGCCGGATTTTGACGATAAAAACTGGGCGGATGTATCCATCCCCCATACCTTCAAAGAAGTTTCTCTGCATTTAAACAATATCAGGAACAAAAACAGACAGGAGACATTTCATCGTTACGTAGGTTGGTATCGCAAGCATCTGCCCATTGACATGGTCGATTCTGACAAAAAATATTTTCTTTTCTTCCAAGGCGCCATGCAGACAACTGAATTGTGGGTTAATGGCCGCCATATAGGAAAATATGAAGTATCCGGATATGATTCATTTCATTTTGATATTTCGAAAGCAGTCAAAAGCGGCGATAACATTATTGCCGTAAAGATAGATAATACCATTAACGAAAATACTCCGCCGGATGGCGTTGTAATGCTAAAGGATTTCGTGCTTTTTGGCGGTCTGTACCGTGATGTATTTCTGATCACAACAGACAAGCTTCACATCAACTTTCCATGGGAAGCCCGCGATGCAGGCATTCGCATAACCACACCTACTGTTTCCCAGGATATCGCAAGTGTTAAAGTTCTGACTACGGTGAAAAACGACAGGCTGCAGTCTGCCGACTGCATTGTCACTACAGACATCCTGGATCCAAACAGAAAGATTGTCAGCACGCTTAAGAGCAAACATTCTGTTGCCGCAGGAAAAAGTGCAACCATTGAACAAAACCTGCCCCACTTGATCAAGCCAAAGCTCTGGAGTCCAAGCCACCCATATCTCTATACGGCTGTTTCAACAGTTCAGCAGGGTGACAAAATATGCGATCGGATCAAAACCCGCTTTGGTGTTCGGGATTTTGTGTTTACCAGAGACAAGGGCTTTTTTCTTAACGGTAAACACCTGAAGTTGATCGGTGCGAATCGGCATCAGACATGGCCTTTTATCGGCAATGCTGTTCCCAATCGCCTGCATCGCCTCGACGCGCAGATCATAAAGGATGCAGGACTCAACTGGGTGCGTCTTTCGCATTACCCGCATGACCCGGACTTTCTGGACGCATGCGATGAACTTGGGCTTATGGCGCTTGAGGAGGGTCCGACATGGATGAGAACCAATCCAAGCGCCAACTGGTACCCAAATCTAATAAAGTCATTTCGATCAATGATTCGTCGTGACCGTAACCACCCGAGTATTGTGGTTTGGAATGCATGCGTGAATCATGGTGGTTCCAGAAAAGAACTCGTGGAAGCCTGTCTGGAAGAAGATTATCGTCCTGCAGGTTCTTCTTTTCCTCGTACACCAATGAATTTCAGACATCTTTCGATTTCAGGTGGTGGAGCTTTGACCATTGAACATACGGGTCACACCTATCCGCGTGCACGCGGTCAGATAACAAAAGAAGGTATCAGCGGCGACTGGGAACTGGCCAAACGGCACTGGGAACATATCAACACAGCGTACATTCAGGAAGACAACAGCGGGATAGCCACCTGGTGTATGTTTGATTACAACTCTTTTCACAACAATAACGAGCGCAACATGACATGGCATGGAATCTGTGATTTAGTCCGTCTGCCCAAGTACAGTTATTTCTGGCATCAGTCAGAACTCCTCAAGAATCCAATTGCGCATATCGTACGCTATTCGGATACTGGTGTAACTGTATTCAGTAATGGTGATCAAGTAGAGCTTTTCGAAGATACAGGCTCGGGATTCAGTTCCATTGGTAAACAAAAACCGGATACAGGCTTTGCGCTCAATCATCCGCCATATAGTTTTACAGTCAGCGACAAATCGATTACTCTTAAAGCAGTCTCATATCTGGGCAACAAAAAACACGCTGAACATATCTGGCGTAAACCCGGCAAAGCAACGGCTTTGAGCATGAAAGCTGATGATTCCGTATTGACCGCAGACGGCAGTGACTGCACGCGTATTGTAATTTCAGTTATCGATGCCAAAGGAACAGTCGTGCCGGACTATGCACAATCAGTTAAACTGGAAATTACGAGCGGAACAGGTCGTTTAATTGGTAGTAACCCCGCCAGCGTACGCGCAGGCAAGGCCGTTATGCTGATCGCCGGACATTATTCGCCGGGCACCTTGACTGTCAAAGCTCAGGCGGAAGGCTTAAAAGATACACAAATAAGCATCCGTCTTGCAAAGGCTGAGGGCAACATATATATGCCGGAAAAGCTTCCAGCGTATGTGAAAGTAAAGAATACTGCTGTTGACATTCCTCGGGATCAGAAACAGGAATTAGATCCTGCATCATTTACATTCAAAAACGTATCTAATGTAGAGGCGAATGTCTACATTGAGTCGAATGAAATAATGGTTAGCGGTAAACGGAAATCTTACCCCGTCCTTGTTTTGGACGGTGAATACCAGATATATTCCGAACCATGGACAAGCGAAGCAGGAACTGTAATGCCTGGCGACGCAGTTAAAGTGCGCGTGAAATCAAGTTTTAAAGCCGGTCGTAAA
>JAUUYL010000065.1 GCA_030590485.1 Lentisphaerota bacterium
TACGTGGATGTGATCTCATTTTCCGAAGCTCACAACTTGCCAACAGTATCTACGTGCTGGATCTCTCCGGAAAGAAACTCGTTGTTGTAGAAACAACCAAAGATGGACGCGCAGTAACAGACATGGCCACCAATGAGGATCTGGATATTGACGAATCCGTCAAAACTGTCATCAATATCGATAAGCCTAATCGGCTGGTAAACCTTACCAAAGGAAATGCGCCTGAACAGCGGAGCGTATCTGAAACCGAAAAAAGATCCCTTATCAGTCAATGCTCCGAACTTCGCCCAGCCAAATACGAGGTCCTGCAGGAACCAGGCGGGATGACTTTCCAGATTCAGCCATCTTTAGAAGGAAACAATTAACCGGATGAGAAACGGAAAGAAGATATCTTTAATACCCCTGTTGCTTCTGCTTTTACTGACGGCCACAGTCCAAACTCAGGCAAAGACAGATGGACCATCATCATCCGTAAAATTTAAATTCAGCGGCTCCAACCCCGCCGCACGTAACGTGTCCCCGTCCAGCCTTCCAGTGGAAACCCATTTCTTCGAAATAGGCTACCAAAAAACAGGGGGCCAGAGTTATACACCCAAATGCGCTTTCACGGACATATATCCGGATATTGATTTCGTCTGCCTGGGCGACGAATACGCTATAGAATACATCTTCCTAGTCCACCCGGGTGGCGATCCATCACGAGTTCTTCTCGGCTTCGAGAAAGCCGCCGAACTGAACATCAACAACACAGGAAACATCACCTACCAGTTTGAAAATATTGAGATAACTCAAAGCAAGCCTGTTGTGTTTGAAAGAAAAAAGAACACCAAGGTAATGCTCGACGGAAGCTACAATGCCATCGCCTTTGAATCTACCGTTGGACTCAGCCCCAGCAAGGTGTTTGACGAGCAAATATCCAACGAAGAGTTCATGTACTTTCTGAACGACACAGAATTACACCCCACATCCCTCCGCGCGGCAAACATGGTCTTCGATGAATACGGAAATGTATGGATCAGCAAAGCGAAGGGCAAAGACAAAGGTCGTCTGTTTCAAATCAGCAAGAGCCGACTTGCCTACGACGACAACAGACCCGTCGGAGAAAGATACGCCTATGCGCGAACTGTCAAAGAGTCACGCTATTATAAACACAGACCGATTGCGGGGGTCAGCTGGTGCGGCGCAATCAAATTCACCAACTGGCTTACACTTATCAATGGATACGGCATCGGCATGAGGCAATACAAAGAAGGCCCCGCTCCTGCCGACTGGACCAAACCACCCGAAGACGGATGGGGTACCCATTTCTTCAACGTCTCGCAATCTGATCCCAAGAAGGGTTTTAAGATACAAGTCCCATATTCACCAACCTCCGATATCGAAATTCACATCTTCCTGAATTTCTACGCCGCTACGCCTGGCTCCGATGTCGCTAAGAAAATAAGCGAGCCACCAACAGGCTCAGGCTTCACGGACACACCAGAAGGGTTTGTAGAACCAGAGGGATTTGTAGCCGGAACCCCAGTTGTCATAACAACAGCATCGACCGACAACGAAGATACGGACAACAATCAAGATAAGGACGACAATAAAGACAAAAAACAACGCTCTGGTGTACTTTATAAGACTCAACCCGACAATGGTGACGACCAAGGCGACGATAATGACGACCAGGGCGACGATAATGACCAGGGTGGCGGTGGCGGTCCTTTACCTTCAATAGACTACATTGTAAGTGTCGACGCAGTCAACGCGCCCGCAGGGATTTTTATTACATTATCAACCCCAGATTTAAACGGACTGACAGACGGAATAACGCCTTTCACACGCACATTCGATTATGCAACAAACACCATAATCACTCTTACTGCTCCAGCCACAGAACCATCATTGAATCCTTTCAGCAGATGGCAGCTCAACGGTGCCAATTATAGCACAAACCTGTCAATCACCCTTCCCGTAAACGCTTCTATGAATCTGCGTGCAGTCTACACCCAGCTACGTGATCTAACTGTTCTCTCAATAAACCCTGCATTTGGCGTTGATATCACAATCAATCCAACCGATCTGAACAGCAGCGACTCCACCATCACCACCGCATCAGATTTCAGGCGAACATACGCCAACGGCGCCAACGTCACCCTTACCGCACCGTTGACCGACCCTACGGGCAATCGTTTTCTTGAATGGCGCAGCAACCTTGGGGCAACTTATTCTACCAGAACTATCAATGTTACAATGAACTCAGACCTCATCATGACTGCGGTATATGCGACTCTATACCAGGTAACTCTAGCGTCACAAAATCCACCTGGAGCTCCTCTTAATGTAAGCATTACAGTTTCCCCTAACGACATCAACAACGATGGAAATGCGACCACGGGAACTGATCCTGACAGAACATATCTTGACGGAACAGCCGCAACATTTACCGCCCCAGATGATATTGGCGGCGGCACCTATTTCTTTGAGCGCTGGCGCCGGGGGGCGGCCACATACTTTGCTTCACGCACCATAAATGTAACAGTCAACGCAGCGATGACTCTTACCGCCGAATACCTTCCGTTACGCACAATTACCATCCTTTCTTCCAACCCAAACAGCGGTGTTATCGTCACTACAACATCTGACGTAAACTCTAAAACCACCGCAACCACAGGCAGTGGGGATGTTGACAGGCTCTACCGTAACGGTACATCCGTTACACTTACAGCACCGTTAACCAGCCTCACATCAACCACTTTTCAACGTTGGGAAAGCGGTTCTGGCGCAACATATTTCACCAGGCAAATCACAATAACAGCCAACACTGACGAAACCTACACCGCCTATTATGTAGCGCCTTGGACTCTTACCGTAACATCTCAAAACCCAAATTCCGGTGTAGCCATCACCGTCACACCGGATAGCCTGAGCCAAGGCGACCTGACAACTGTTGTTGGTGGAACTGACCGAACTTATAACAATAACGATCCTGTCGAGTTAACAGCCGACCCGGGCCCCATCAATGTCACCAATGTATTCTGGAGATGGGCGAACAGCCTTGGTGGCTACACATACAATAGCACCGTCAACTTTTTAATACTCACAAACATGACTATGACAGCCGAGTATGCCCAACTGCGACGTCTTACCGTTAACTCAACAGATCCGGGCGCAGGAGTCGCTATAACGATCAGCCCTATCGACGCTCATCAAATCGGAAACGGAGCCACATTTATGACGCGATATTTCCCAGACAGCCAAGTTGTAACTGTCACCACCGACAACGTTGCAGATGGCCAGACATTTCTGAAGTGGCAGCTTGACGGATCAGATTACCCCGGCACAGCGACAACAACGGTAACCATGGGTGCTGATCACGACCTAGTCGCTGTTTACTCTTATATACCCGGACCCATCGACGATCCTGACCCAAGCCCTGGCGGACTCTAGAGGCCATGCTGACTCTTTTTCTCTTAATATCCATTGTCGCGCTGACAGCGTTCCTTAGCGCAGGAATATCACCAGCTACACTTTTTCCATTAACCGTCTTTCTCTGCGCCACAGGCCTCTACAGCTCGGCCAAGACTCAGCGGAAATACCCATGCAACCTCCTCACGCTATCGACACTTGCACTTCTTGTTCTTCTCGTTATGACCATCCTGCCTCTCCCTTCATTCCTGACACCTCTAATGAACGCTCATAGATCAATTCAAAACACTGTAGCTGAAACGGCCATCAAGCAGGCAATTGACATTGGACTTATCGATTCCTTTTCGCCATTCTTCTCCGTATCCAGAAACCGAAGCGGAACCATACGAATCATACTGCTCTTGATATGCACATTCTCATTGGGCTCTATTACCGCGCAACTTGAACAGAAAAAGAGAATCATGTTCATTCAATTGCTACTGGCAATCTCTATTCTGCTAGCTGTCGCTGGTTTTCTAGGCCAATGGATTATCCCTCAGGGTAAATCTATCTGGTGGCTATTCAGGGTGGCGCACGGATCACCCGTGGCTTGTTTTATCAACCGAAACCATTTTGGAGGCTATCTAGCCATGCTGGCTCCATCAGCACTTGTTCTGGCAACGACCCGTTATCACAACAAACAGCCAATGATGGGTGCTCTCTGGTCAATTGCTTTTACAATTCTCAGCTTTGCCATACTATCCTCACTCTCTCGCGGCGCATGGCTTGCATGGCTATTCTCGACAATTGCGACCTTCATCTTCCTAACCAGGAAGACAAAACACCGAAAAACTATGGTTGCTGGAATATGCATTGCATTGATTTCCATTCCTATCATCTTCTGCACAACATCAAGGACGGATGTGGCCGAACGACTCGCATCTTTCAAAAACATCACAAACACCAATAGCGCAAATATGCGGTTCACAACATGGAAAGATTCCTTACGAATAACTAAAGATTATCCTCTCCTGGGAACAGGCGCAAATGGCTTCCGTATGACCTTCCCCCAATATAGAACCTCTTCCTCAAGAAAAGAGTTCAAGCATATCGAAAACGAGTACCTGCAAATCCCCATCGAGACAGGCCTTCTGGGAACCATACTTATTATCATAATACTAACACGCCTGCTCCACCTCTGGCGCATTGAGCGTGACCCTGACTCTCCCGACGAATCAACAATTACCGCATGCGTATTGGGCGCAATTGTCGCAGTGGCTATTCACGCGTTTCTTGATTTCGCCATTCGAGTCCCGCTTTACGCAATGACTCTATCCTCATTAATGGGACTATCGCTTCGAGCCAGCCCTAAGCAAACCAGCGATCCTGATACATCGGGCTTACACCCCAGACATTACTACCTGTTCGGCATGCTTTTCCCCGTACTCATCCTCGTCTTCGGCGGCATTGATAGCGCAAAGCTAGACTCTCCTGATTACATAAAACAGGCTTCCCCCGCCAGGCTCTGCAGAACACTGACATATGCACCAAGTTCATGGCAGACATGGTATCATCTGGGCAATGCATCCATCAAATCAGGACTTCCCGACTCATACGAGTTCGGTGAACATTGCATAACACAGGCAACCAAATACGACCCATTAAACTATCGCCTTTGGACACGATTATGCCGTGTCCGACTCTATCTCAAAGATGAAGAAGGGGCAGAAGATGCTTACCGCCGTCTCAAAAAACTTCGATCATGGGTTACAATCAAAGAGCTTGAACATCTGGACGCGAATTAATCTTTTGGATAGGATACAAGAATGAATCAACTGCTAATAGGTGCCGCGGTACCACTTTTTACGGGACTGCTTATATATATCGCCAAAAAAGGACGTGCATCGCTTAGAATGCTGATAACACTGCCGATCCTTATGGCGACCAGCATGCTCTGGGCTGTCGCACCGGACATCCCTCGCCTTTTAGGCATGCAAACATTGTATCACAAGCTGTCTCAGGACCCCCGATGTGATATCTTCTACTGGCACTACAGTATCGATAAAGTCGAGACCGATTCCAATATTTACCTCATCGGATTTATCGTACTGCTGTTCTTGCTACTGGCAACAGCATGGCGGGAATTATACATTAGAGAGAGAGGTGATATATAACATGCATTCTTCTCTGCATTTTGCTTTAGGCGTTTGGTGCGGGATCTGCCTCCTGCTCCCTCGCATATTCAAAGCACTCAGAGCCAACTCAAGACTGGCGGAACCCATAGGACAGCTCATTCTTGCATCTTACGCGCTCGGCGCCGTAGCTATAGTTCCCAATCTACTACGACAAATGGGCTGTCCTGAAGAAGTATGCGCCTCGCCACTCATGAATATCTTTCTTTTACACCCCTTGTTTGATAAAATTTATGCCGGAGGAATGTTGATAGGAGAAACCACTATTCTGACAGCTTTCACCTTACAATATATGCTCATGCTTGTAGCAATCAGGAAAAGACATAAATGATTTCCAGACCTAACATATACATTAGCCGAATCATCACCTGCGGTGCATGTCTGCTTTTCGGATTAATTTTTCACAGCGATGCAACTCTTCGCTATGTTGAAACCAACGGAGTCGATACAGCTGACAGAGGGACATCAATTTCAAATGCATGGCAAAGCATCACCTTCGCCGTTCAAGAAAGTGCAAATGGTGACACTATCTTCGTCGGACCAGGCTATTTTACAGATCGCTGGGTGGCTGTTTATAAGGAAGTGTCTATCATTGGGTCTGACATATACAACGAAGCAAATCCACCTCTCTCTAGACACACATCCAGGACTTTTGTCTGGCACACACCCTTGCCTTCAGCACCACAAAGCTCTCTGCTCGCAACATGGACCAACAACGTCACGATTAAAAACATCACCTTTGACGGAAACTTCATAACAAATGTCTCAACAGGCATATACAATGAATGGGGGAATCTTACTGTCGAAGAATGTACATTCAGAAATCTCCGTGACCCAGTTGGAGCCTACGGCATACTGTGCAATGTGCAGACCAACCTCCCCACCCCTGACTCACACTACAACCATTTCAACCGAAATCTCTTCGAAAATATAATTGAGACAAATGCGGCCGGGATATACCTGAAACGAGCACCCTCAGACTGTGTGAACAATGAGTTCTCAACCATTACGGGCGGCACCGCGCAGGCGGGAATAACCATTTTCAATTGTTTTCTGACCAACGGCTCCCCCTTACGCATCTCAATTGATAGCAATTATCTTTTTAACTGCACTCAGGCAATCTGGGCCAACAATTCTACCGATCCCGGCGAAGAGATATATATACGAGACAACTTCATAACTAATTGCTTGGTAGGCATACGCGTGACTTCCGCAGACGCACCAGCTATAATATCCAACAACACTATCTATGTCGGTGGTGTCGCACCAACGACCAATGCAACTCCAGCACGCGGCATATGGGTGCATGCGGATAGCGACCCATGGAACAGCGCCCCTACAGACCACCAGATAGTCGATAACTATATATTCGACATAAGCGACAATACCGGTACCGTCGGTGTCTTACTCGAATACGACACCACAACCTGGACAAACATCAACAATGGTGTAGTTGCAACCGTCCTCAATAACACCATATCTGATTTTGATATCGGCTTGTATGTCGAAGCTGGTGTCTTCGACATTGGTAATTCAAATAGCCCTCTTGTAGACGTTACTGCTACAGGCAATGAGATTGTTGGATCAGAAACATGGGCCATTCTCGCTGAGGGCATGACCAACGCCGTAATTGCCACAAATAACTGGTTTGACATGTATGATGATCCGTCCAGCGTCATCAGCGGCAACGTTGACTATACCGATTGGGTCACAGAAGGCTCGAAGTATCTGGATACAGATGGCGATGGAACCAATGATTTTACAGACGTTGACGACGATGGTGACGGTCTGCTGGATACCAATGAAGTAATAATAGGAACATCACCAATCAAGCCTGACTCTGATTACGACAATCAGAGCGATTGGGAAGAATTCAAGATAACAGGCACAGATCCAACCGATGCGAGTTCTGTATTCAAGCTCATCAACTTTACCAACAATGCCGCCCTGGGCACATACACACTTGTCTGGCCCAGCGAGGCAAATCGTGAATATGACATATACAGAACTACAAATATATCAGTTGGATTTGTCGACCCGCCCTTGATTAACAATATCCCGGGATCAGGAACAACAAACACCTATACAGACATAACTGCGACCAATTCCTATTACTACTATTATCAATTGGTTGTAACCAACACGCTTCTCTAACAAGAGTTAGAGCTTGGAAATCAACTCCACGCTACGAGCAATGGTTCCCCGCATCTCATTGACCACCGACTTGGCTTTATTCCCCAGCTTAGCCCTCACATCCGAATCAGCCAGAATTCTCTTTAATTCCTCGCGCAATTCGTCTTCATCATCGACCTGCACAATAGCTTCTCTTGAAAGAAAATCCTGCGCAGCGACAGGAAAATTCTCCAGATTGGGACCCACAATAATAGGCTTACCAAAGAATGCAGGCTCAATAAAGTTCTGGCCGCCATGTTCTGTCAGGCTTTTTCCAATAAATATCACCGATACACAGGAATACAGATCCTTAAGCTCCCCTGTGGCGTCAACAAGAAGAACGTCCACAGGACTATTCCCCTCATCATCCATTGTGCTCCTCTTGAGATAGGTCACCCCAAATTCCCTGAGTTCAGACTCCACCTCTTCCCTTCGTTCCGCATGCCGTGGCACAAGAACAAGCTTCAGCGATGGATGCTCTTTTTTTAATACATCAAACGCCTTCAAAAGCGCCCGTTCTTCGCCCGGCCATGTAGAACCGCCGAGAATTATAAGGTCACTCCGGCCTATGCCGCAAGCGCTCAAGAGAGACCAGGCCTTCCCCTCACCATCTTTATCAAAACTTACAACATCATATTTTGCGGAACCAAGCACATGAACAGTCTCTTTCTTTGCTCCAAGATCAATTAATCTAGCCGCATCCATTTCGGTCTGCACAAGGAAAAGGTTCATTCTATTGAGCAATCGACTCGTGAAGAACGATAAAGCCTTATACCCCTTATATGAAGAGTCCGATACTCTTCCATTTATTATCACAACAGGAATATCACGATCTCGAGCAAGCCTTATTAAATTGGGCCACAACTCGCCCTCAGTTAGAACCAATACGCTGGGCTTAATCCGCCCCAAGGCTTTCTTAACCGCAAAAGGGAAATCCACAGGGAAATAAAGAAGCACATCACGTTTCTCCATATTCTTTAAAGCCACGTCATGCCCTGTAGATGTAGTAACCGTCAGAACGAACAATTGTTTTTCATTCCCGCCCCGTATCTCCTCCATGAATTTCAGGGCAACAAAAACTTCGCCGACGCTGACAGCGTGAACCCATATCTTGCCATCACGTTCAAGCTCACTCAATGTCTCTGGATCATAACAGCCAAACCTCTGCATAAACCCATCACTGTATCCACCACGTTTAACCATCCGTAAAAGAAACTTAGGCAACATCAACGTGTAACCAACAGCGAATATAATATTGTATAAAAACCAAACCATAATTAACACTTCGTTCCAGGCAAGAACAACACAGACAAAACCTTCACATTAATTGCGACATCACCACAGTCCGTCAACCATTATCCATTCCCAGAGTGTAAACAGCGCAGCTGTTTATGCTCTGGGATGCGCTTCCTCATAAACCTTCTTCAATCTTTCCACCGATATGTGCGTATAAATCTGTGTTGTGGACATACTGGAATGCCCTAGCAGTTCCTGCACTGTCCTTAGATCAGCTCCCGCATCAAGCATATGCGTAGCAAACGAGTGCCTTAGCACATGCGGTGAAAACCCTGCACTCAACCCTGCGAAGGAAAGATATTTCTTAAACATCCTTTCGACAGATCTGGTCGTCAATGGACCCATGCGAAGATTCAAGAACACCCGCCGCCCCCTCTTCTTTGCTTCGCTGTCACTACTGCCCGCCAATGCCTTCTCCTGCAAATTACGCAATGCCCTTGATGCGGGGCCGCCAAGCGGACAGAGACGTTCTTTCATACCCTTCCCCTTCACCTTGACTACAGACGACAAAAGATCCACATCCTGCCCCTCTAAGCCAACAACCTCACTCACCCTAGCGCCTGTACTATAAAGAACCTCCAATATCGCTGTATCTCTGGCCACCGAATATTCCCGTACTGCATCAACATCCATCCGGCCTTTGTCCTGTTTCAGCATGTCTGCAGGCGCCTCAAGTAGCCTCGTCACCTCTTTGACCGAAAGTATCTCCGGTAGTTTGCGAGGTCTTTTAGGCGCCCTTAACCCACCAAAAGGATTTACCTCTATATATTCCTCCCGCTCGAGAAATCTGTAAAACGATCTCAGACTCGAAAGTTTCCTTCCGGTGGTCGCAGGCTGCATTCCCGTCTTCTGGAATTCAACAAGAAATCTCCGCGCGGCAAACGTATCAGCATCACCCCAGCGTATCTTTTGATGGCCGTCGTCACCCTCAAAATCCCATGCGAACCCCACAAACTGCTTAATATCCAGTAAATAGTTACTGATAGTGTGTGGAGAGGCATTTCTCTCATGCTCAAGATACTTGAGAAAATGACACACACATGCGTCTTCCGCCACAACAGCCACTTTGGACCTCTATTTCTTCTTAGCGGGACTCTTCTTCAGCTTAATCTCAAATTTCTTTGCCAACTCAGCGAACCCGACTATCTGGTCTGAATACCGACCCATCATGCGCTTAAGCGCTGCACGTTGGCGCTCAGACAAGAAACCTTTTCTTCCAAAATGATCACATAAGGAATTATAGAAGTTCTCATCATTAAACTCCCGCTTTCCTCTCTTTACCGGTGGATTCCATTCTTTAACACCCTCCATCGCCTTCAGAAGATCAGCGCTTTCGTCATCATTCACAACGTCTGTGTCTGCTATCGCTAACTCCGGCTTGATCTTCTCAAAGTCCGGAATCTGTTCTGCATGCGACATCACAACATTGTTTAACGCATGTATCTGAGCCGCACTGAGACACCGTCCACTTTCGGCCTGCGACGTGAGAGAATTAACGAAATCGCGACCTCGCTCATCAATCTCAACCGTTTTCAGAAGCTCCAGCTTCTTCATCGTCTCATCACGAGGTGGCTGCAGCTCCGGGCTATTCATCATTTCGGCAAACCCAGCATCAGTCATTATCTGATCCATCTCTGGAACCTGTTCACGGTAATGACAGGATATCTTCACCAATGTAGAAAGCTGTCGCTGTGACACAGGCTTCTCACCATCTTCAACCTGCTTACTGATCGAATCAACAAACTTACTATCACTGTATACTCTTTTACCTTTCTTTGCCTCTGGCAGCCATTCTGTGACGCCCGAAAGCGCATTAAGCACAGTCTTTACCGTGTTAATATCAGCCGGAGGCAGCTTAGCCTTCTCCATCCACACCTCAAATTTAGCATAGAAATCAGCCAGCATCTTCGTCCATTCAAGCGACCCATCTTCGACTGCGTCAAGGGCCTCCTCCATGGATGCCGTAAAGCTAACATCAAATAGCTCACCAAGATTCTTCACCAGCATATCGCTGACTTCCTTACCGAGGTCAGTCGGAAACAATGATCTATTCTGACGATCTACATATTTCCTGTTCTGAAGAGTAGAGAGAATCTGGGCAAAAGTACTAGGTCTACCCACCCCATTGCCTTCAAGTACCCGCACCAAAGCCGCTTCGCTATAGCGAGCCGGCGGCTTTGTCTCTTTCCTTTCCTCCAGCCATTCCGCACATTCCAGATCTTCAGCAACTGCAAGCTGAGGCAAAGGAACTTCTTCATCGTCCTTCTTCTGCTCAGCCTCCGAGCCGGCCGCCTTCATGTAGCCAGGGAACTTGACATCAGATGCCGTCGCCTGAAGAAGATATTTTACAGCAGCAGTCGAAGCAGGGATAGCATCGACTTTGACCGTCCTCTGTTCTATCTCTGCAGGAACCATCTGGCTCGATACAAATCTACGCCAAATCAGACGATACAGTTTTAGTTCTGCCGGAGGTAACTTGCTTTTCAGACTCTCGGGCGTCCTGGTCACATCTGTAGGCCTGATGGCTTCATGAGCCTCCTGCGCACTCTTGCGACTCTTGTAGTAATTAGGTTTCTCAGGACAATATTTGTCGCCATAGTTGGTTTTGATGTAATCACGAGTGGAATCGAGTGCATCCTGCGAGATCGCGAACGAATCTGTTCTCATGTATGTTATCAAACCAACATGCTCGCCACCAATATCAATACCCTCATAAAGCCGCTGAGCAAGACTCATCGTGCGCTGCGGAGAATAACTGCAATAGCTCGATCCAGCCTGTTGCAAAGTACTTGTAATATATGGTGGCGACGGCTTCTTATGAATTGTCTTAAGCACCACATCTGCAACTTTCAGCTTACTTCCTTCCAAATCTGACTTAATTGACGCCAACTGCTCGGCACTTTTAATTTCCGCCTTGTCATCACCAATACGAACCAATTTCAAATTAAATGGATCTGTTGGCTCCACTAACTTCTTGGCCAACGCCCCAAAAATCCAATATTCTTCAGAAACGAAATTGTCAATCTCCGTCTCACGCTCACAAACCAAACGTAGAGCGACTGACTGAACGCGACCGGCACTCAGACCACGACGAATCCGACGCCATAACATCGGGCTGACCTTGTATCCCACGATTCTATCCAGTATTCTGCGTGCCTGCTGCGCATTTACACGATCAATATCAACTACACCAGGATGTTCAAAAGCGCTTTTTATTGCTTTCGGCGTAATTTCGTTAAACTGAACCCTCTTGATTTCGTTAGTATAGCCGCCGCTCTTAAGAATTTCCTGAAGATGCCAGGCTATTGCCTCCCCTTCCCGGTCGGGATCTGGCGCCAGATACACACAGTCAGCTTTTTCCGCCGCCTTCTTGAGCTCCGTGATAATCTTTTTCTTCCCTTTGACAATCACATATTTAGGCTTAAACGAATCCTCCAGATCTACACCAAGCGTCTTAACAGGAAGATCACGAATATGACCAACAGACGACTTAACAATATAATCATTACCAATTATCTTATTAATGGTATTCGCCTTTGCAGGTGATTCCACTATTACCAGATTCTTACCCATCCCCTATCTCCTTTCAACTACACCGCCCGGAAGCATCCGAACCATTTTCTTCATTTCCAATCCAATCAGAATCCCCGATACTGCGGCAGGCTTCAATCCTGATCCGCGTATCAAACTATCAACATTCAATTCACCATCCGAAAGCAAATCCACAATCGTGTTCTCTACAGAGGAAAGCACTGGCCGCGGCGATTCAACCGCCACCGCTTTGCTCTGCATAGCTGTTGCGGAAAAAAGAAATTCATATTCCTGCAAAACATCGTCAACAGTTTCAACGAGCCGTGCTCCGTTCTTTATCAGACTATGAGAGCCAACCGACATAGGTGAATCTATTCGCCCGGGAACAGCAAAAACATTACGCCCCTGATCAAGAGCCTGATTTGCCGTAATAAGAGCCCCGCTTCTTCTACCTGCTTCTACGACAAGAACACCCTCAGACAATCCGCTCACCACTCTGTTTCTCATGGGAAACGTCGTTTTGTCAGGATGCCTTCCAAGCGGGAATTCACTTAAAACAGCGCCATGCTTGGCTATGCGTTGCGCAAGATCCTTGTTTGACTTTGGGAACAAGCAATCCAATGCGCTTCCCAATACCGCAATAGTACGACCCTTGGCTTCCAATGCTGCCTCGTGCGCTGCTGTGTCAATGCCCTCCGCCAGGCCGCTTACAATCGTCATACCACTCCTCGATAACTGGCCCGATAATCGACCTGCAGTCTCACGTCCGTAATGTGTCGGACGCCTGGTTCCGACAACCGCCATTGAATGCTTATCGCCTTCTTCTATGCGCCCAAGCACATACAAAGCAAGCGGCGGGTCATGTATCTCCAGCAATTGCGATGGATATTCAGGATCAATCTGAGTAACAATCCTTGCACCCATCGCATTCACACGCTCAATCTCACCTTCCCAGTCGACAGACCTGTCGCTATACCGCTCATTAAAGGCAGATAATGCAGATCCATATTCGTCAATCATACGACGAACAGTGACCGGACCGACCCGATCCAACATATTGAATGCTATATAAGATTCCCGCTCGTTCACTCCGAAACCTCTGTAAA
>JAUUYL010000001.1 GCA_030590485.1 Lentisphaerota bacterium
ATGGCCGCTTCCTGCGCACGTATTATCCGGCATTCCGGCATCACCAAACAATTCCGAAAAGAACAATTTCCGCACAATGATCGCGGGTGACCATCTCCAGTTCCTCTACCATATGTGGCTGGCGAAGGACACGTTCTTCGGCCAAACACCTCTCTTCTACAACCTTTACGAGTTCAACCGCGGCAACGACGAGGAACGCAAGAACACCAAATGCCGCTATTACCTGCCTTTCACCCTGATGTATTCTCTGTGCTCAATTGGAGGTCATTCGGCAGGATGGAACGGTGCAGGCCTTATCGCACTGTGGTTAACCTTCGTGTTCACCCTGATGCTGGTCAGAAGATATACTATCGATGAACCTGTCGCCTATCTGGCGGCAGCATTGAGCATCATCTTCCCTTATCGATGGGTCACGCTTCTGAGCGGAAGCCCGACAGGACTGGCTATGATGTGGGTGCCGATAGTGTTCTATGGGCTGGACGTCATGGTCAGAGATAAGAAAATGTGGGGCGGCGCAATTGCGGGCGCGGCAATCTTTGTTTCCGGCTGGACAGACCCACACGTTATGTTCTTCACAGCTCTTTCAACTCCCTGCTGGTGCATCATCTGCTACCTATTCAACGCAGATAAGATAATCCCTTCTATGAAAACCGTAAAGCAACTGCTTGTAGCGGCTATACCGCTGATAATATTCGCTATCTGCGTAATGCTTCAGGCAAAGGGAACCAAGGCAGGACTGGAAGACACCGTTGTTGGCAATCAGGCAAGGGACATTGCTGAAGTAGCTCTCTTCTCTCCACATCTAAAGGGAGCATGGGCGATGGGTTCTCACGGCCAGAGCGGCCAGATATATATAGGCTGGTTTATGATCGCGCTTCTTTTTACGGCAATGGTCGTCACCACCTATAAAGCAGTAAGAAAAGAAATTAACCCCATAAAAATAATGCTTACATCATCCCTCTTGCTGCTGGGAATGATAGGCGTAGTCCTACTCGCTACGGGCGTCAATAATCCTGCGGGAGGATCCCTGACATGGATGAGGCTTTGCAAAGCCCTCCCTCCATACGGCATGATCAGGCAACCGGCAAAAATATTCGTCCTGCTCCCCATTCTCATTTCCGTCTTCACGGCTATAACCTTCCCGTATATGTTCACCATCGAACGCATCAAAAAGAAAAGTAAGATCACATATCTCATCATCGGCATTCTTCTTACGCTCGATTACGGAAACCGTATTGACCCAACTATCTGCCGGCTGGATTCAACACAGGACGCGTACGAAGCTGTCGCAAACGACGCGCGCGCGAACAACAAAGAACCTTTCGCACTCGGTCTGCCGCTATGGCCCGGCGATTCGCATTGGACATCCCTCAATCAATATTACTCCACCCTGCACCGCATAAAGATGGTGAACGGCTATCGCCCAACCAGGCGTCAGGCTTATTTTGAAGATATCTTCCTGCGCTTCGAATGCTTCAATAAAGGCGGCTTCACAACAAAGAAACTCCAAAACCTACGGAACCGCGGCGTAGACTATATTATACTACAGGAGAACGCATTTCCTGAAAAAGTGTCACCTTTCCCCGTGTCATTCCTCCTGACTCGACTTCTCGAACACCCCAATCTAAAGCTATTAAAACAGGACGGCCCAGTCTGGGCATTCAAAATCGTTCGCGCACCGGAAGGCATTCATGAAGAACTTCCAAACTGGAACTACCATTTCCCCGCTCGTCTCTGGCAAGCCGAAAGAGCCGTATTCGAAGCGGCAACAATCGTGGAATCCCCCGACACAAGCGGCAACAAGTACCTGAGCTTAACAGCATCAACCAACAGCTATATGGCACTCAAGAACTACAGTATGTCCCCATGCACAAACCTTTGTTACATGATCAGAGCCCGGGGTAATGGCCCGGTAAAAGTATATGCATCCATTCACGATCAAATCATAACAACAGAGATTCAGCCCACTCCCGAATGGTCATGGCACAAAATCGCAGTCCCGGTCCACACAAACTATCCAGTAATCCAACTGAGACTGAGCTGCATTACGAATGCGTTTGATGTCGACGTTATTGTGCTGACAACCGAAGACTGGGATCCAAATGTTTTCGACAAGAAACTGATCATACCCGCACCAGCCTTCTTCCACGCAGGATACACCGACCTCGCAACAGGCGAGGTCGTCTTGTCGCCTGAACGCGAACCCGCAAATGTCATCTTCTACGGACCAAAACTTCCCTTCCCGGCAGGCACCTACAAGATCACCCTGAATTACTCGTCAGATGCTGAACTTGGAACGGAACTCGGGACCCTGAAGCCGCGTTATCCGGCAGGCGATACCAAGCCAACCAAAATACTTGCTGGCGAACCAGGCGAATTAATATATATTCACCCTTCAAATCTCCGTCTCGCGATGGACTTCAAGTACAACCGCGAAGCAGAGATGCGGATTAAGAATGTGACGATAGAGAAAATAGATGACGGGCTCTGGAAAGAAAGACTCACAAAAGGTAACGAAGGTAATGAAGGTTAGGGACTTGTAGGCTCTGCGATGGTGGGCTATGGAGAGTTTTGCCCACAGATCCACACAGATCTACGCGGATTTGATTATGGGCTCTGGAGAATTTGCGACTTGAACGATTTAAACGACCACGCCATGGCGTGGCAGGCTTAAACGAATCACTATGAAAATATTATTTATATATACGGATATTAACGTTCGTGGGGGCGCGCAAAGCTACCAGTTCGGAATCGGACAGGTCAGCGCCATGCTAAAGAAACACAATCATGAAACAAGCCTGCATTATATGTTCGGCTCATGCGACACAGAACCCCTGTTCGAGACCATCAAGGAATATCAGCCTGACCTCCTGGCCTTCTCCACAGTCTCACCTCAGTTCAACTACGTTAAACAGGTTCTGGAAGCACTCCCCGACGGTCACCCCCCTACATTGCTGGGCGGTCAACACGCAACACTTTGCCCTTCATGTCTTAAGGATACCAAGAACCTGGACGCCATATGCATAGGTGAAGGCGAATACCCGGCATTGGAACTGGTCGAAGCCATCCGCGACAACAAGTCCATCGACAACATCCAGAACCTCTGGATAAAGAAACCTGACGGCACAATAATAGAAAACGATTGCCGACCGTTCATCGAGGATCTTAATGAATTACCATACCCGGACCGTGATATATTTGACACACAGGCCATCATTGACTCGGACTTCAAAACCGTACTATTCATGTTTTCACGTGGTTGCCCATACAAATGCTCATTCTGCAGCAATCACGCATTGCGCAAGAAACAGGACGGAAAATACGTGCGCTTCCTGACTCCAGACAGCTGCCTCGTCGAAATCCGCGACATCACAAAGAAATACGATGTCGAAGCACTGTATTTTAATGACGACTGTTTCACCGTCTCAATAGATTTCGTAAGGGAGTTCTGCGAAAAATATAAAGCAGAGTTCAAATATCCATTCGATATTAACGCACGACCGGAATCACTTTCTGATGAAATATGCGAGATACTGGCCGATGCAGGTTGTCGCCGCGTAAGCATTGGCATTGAATGCGGACACGAACAGTTCAGAAAAGATGTCCTCAAACGACCTATGACAAATGACCGCATCAAAGAAGCTTTTGCGTCTTGTCACAAGTACGGGCTCAGGACGAAGTCTTTCAACATCGTCGGATTCCCCGGGGAAACTGCTGAGATATTCGAGGATACTGTCAAACTGAATGCCGAAATCAAGCCCGACAGCGTCATAATCGGCATTTTTGAACCGTATCCAGGAACGGAACTAGCCGACGTATGCATCAGCGAGAAATATATCGACCCAGCCCGCGCTGAGGATTCATTCATAGGCCGCACAGACACAGTGCTGAACATGCCAAACTTCCCTCGCGAGGAAATACTCAAATGCTTTAAGACTTTCGCCTATAGAGTCTATAAGAATAGCAATCCTAAAAAAGCATTCATGATGCGCGTTTATTATTCCAGCGCAGGACAGATCATCCTCAAACTGCTATCCCCTTTCAGAAGCATCCTGCGCAAAGTAGGAATGGGTGTGTGAATCAGCCTGCGGCTGATTAATATCGAATATCGAATACTGAATATCGAAGGAGAGAGAGAGAGAGAGAGAGAGAGAGAGAGAGCAAATCACGTTTCACGCTTTACGTTTCACGTTTACGCTTTCTTGCGATATTTAATCACTTTGGCGGGGATGCCAACGGAAACCGCGTATTCGGGTATACTCTTTGTAACAACTGCGGAGGCTCCAACAACACTGTGTGCGCCTATTGTCACACCATCAAGAACCTTCACTGCAGCACCAAACCAGCATCCGTTTTTAACAGTGATTCCGTAAGACGAACTGCCCTGCTCGGTCACGGTCGTTTCAGCACAGTCGACATCATGGTCACCACCGATAAAATAGCAGTATGCCGCCACTAGAGTGTTGTCGCCTATCTTCACACTGCTGCCGGAAAACACTTCCGAATTAAATCCTATGTTAACCCTGTCGCCAAGTTCGATATCGCCGTTCTTACAACTCAGTATGCTATTGCGGCCGACAAAAACCCCGTCACCGATCTTTATACCCTTGTTCGTCCTGCCCTTCGCATCAATCAGCACATTGTCATCGATAATGACATCATCACCGAGCTCTATCTTATTGGGGTGACGCAGGATGACGTTCCGGCCAAAACATACATTCCGACCACATGACTTAAGAAGCTTCGGGTACAGCCACCGACGAAGAAGCAAACCCAAGGCACCAGACACGTTTAAACAAATAGAATTTATCAGCTCGTACTTCAGAAAAGCTGGAAAACCGCGCTTTCCAACAATCAAATCAGCATACAAATCAAGCTTCGACTTCTTCTCCGAAGCCATCTCGCTCTGTATCCTCACACTCTCTTTGTTATTCTCTTTCAACTCTGCGTCCTCTGCGTCTCTGCGAGCTTGATCCCCGACCATTCGGGGCGAAACTCACAACCACCCCTTATCCCTATACCATTTCGCTGTGGCGGCAAGCCCTTCTTCATCTGTATACTTACATTTATAGCCGAGTCTTTCACGTAATTTCTTCGTATTAAAAGAACGGTCTTTGGTGAAAAACGCAACACGCCTACGATATATAGGAGGGCTGATCCCTAACGGCTTGCAGATGAATTCACATATATCACCCATCACAAAGAACGGCCAGACCGGCAGCCGCAGGATCCTATGCTTTACGCCAAGTTTCTCCGCGATAATACGGCCCATGTTCTCCAGCGTTACGGCTTCGGGACTTCCCACTATAAACGCCTGACGGGCAGCTTCCGGATGAGTTGCAGCAAGTATCATCACATTAGTCAGATCATCAACATGAATCAGGTGATATAGACACTTACCACTTCCAAGTAAAAGAAAAACCGGTTTGGAAGCCATCTTAAACACCTTGAGCAGACGCTTATCGCCCGGCCCGTAAATTGCCGCCGGCCTGATAACCGTATACGGAAGACCGTGTTCTTCAGCAAACCCGTGCAGCCAATTCTCTGCCTCTACTTTTGTTACCTGATAAATATCGCCGGGATTAAACGGCCCCTCTTCATCAATTGGAGGATTCTCAATATGACCATGCACACCAACAGTAGAGGTGTGAACAAACCTCTTGAAATTCTCAAGCTTCGAAGCCTCTTGCGCAAGAAGCTTTGTGCTTTCCACGTGGACATTGCGATAATCCAGATCGCTTATACCCGGATCCCTATAGGCCGCCGCCACATGAAAGATATATTCAACATCCTTCACCGCATTCTTAACGGTTTCAGAATCAAAAACATCGCCTCTTATCCATTCTATATCAAGGTCTTCAAGAGGCGAAATATTCGACGAAGCCCTGGCTATAGCGCGAACAGAAAGTCCCAGCCCGCAAAGCTTGCGAGTCAATACCTGCCCGGTAAAACCTGTGGCACCGGTGATCAATACCAGCGTGCCTGCTGGTATTGCGGGGATCGGTTTTCGGTTTTCGGTTATCGTCATATTACGCTCTCCTTATCTCTGCGCTCTCTGCGTCTGCGAGCTTGATCCCCGACCCTTCGGGGCGAGATCTCCCCTTTATCAAATTTAGCGATCACAGGCGAACCGAGCAATGCCCTCAATCCAATGAGTGCACTTGCCCCCTCCATGAACGAGGACAAGCCTGGACATTTGAGCATACGATGGATAACCATCGGCACAAAAAACTCTTTCCTTAGAGCGTTTCTCGTATAACCGCATTCCTCAAACGCGTCACTGACCTCTGCATGTGCAAACAGTTCGTATGGACGCGTATTGCCCTCTATCTTTTTCTTCACCCCGAACAGGCTCTCTGACAGACAGTTCAAACTCTGACTTGTCGGATAATCGACGATTACACACTTCTTCGCAACCCTGCACAGCTCCTTCACCAGCTGCTTCCATCTCTCGCAATGCGGCAAAAGCCTGATGGAAACAACAACATCAAAAGCATCGTCTTCAAACGGCAACTCTATCAGATTGCCGACCTGAAACTTTATCTTTCCAGCATCGACGTCCGGTTTTATGCGCTGAACACACTCTTCAACACTGCCCAGCACGGTCACCTCAAAGCCCTTTTCAGCCAGCGCCACAGCCAGTTGACCATGACCACCACCCACATCAAGAACCCTGCTGTTCTCATTGCCGGACAAGAGATCAAGCACGATTCTTTCCTGCACCCCCAGCATCCACGCCCCTGCAGGCCCCGAGAATCTCGAGGCATAATCTTCAGAAGATGTCTCTATATCAGCAGTTTCCGGATATTTGTTTGCATTGTTCATACGAATATTTCTTTTAATTGGGGGGATTTTATATAAAAGTACCTCAGCTGGCAAGATATGAAACAAATGAACATCAAAAGCATAATCAAGAAGGTTCCCTATAAGAACAGAGTGTTCTGGCTATGTCTGGGTTTTGCCATAATCTATATGGCGCTTGGATGGCGCATGGCTGATACGCTGGTCTATGATTATGATGGCCTTCTATTCAACGCCAATACAGCAAGAGTAGCGGAAGATCTCACGGCATTTTATACCGAAGCCCACAGCGATACAACCATGCACCCGTTTTTCACCTTGTTGCTGAATCCTCTTGGCAGCTTTCTCAACATCTTTCTGCCCGTCACAGCGTCAGTCATACTTATCAACACAGCGCTCGGTACACTCATGATCTGGGTTGCTTACCACTGCTTCCGGCTTTTAGGACTTCCTCGCCACCAGTCCACCTTATGGACAATCCTTACGGGCTGCACCGCAAGCAACTTGCTAATTGCAAGCATCCCGGAACGACATCTAGCAGCATCGCTCAGCATTACGCTAATGTGCTTCTTCTGCATCAAGTATCCGGGACGCGTGGGTAAATTTGTCTGGATTGGTCTTCTGACATTTGGAATTACCATCACAAACTTTGCCCAATGCCTCATAATGTTCTTTGCGTCATTATTCAACCGCGACAACAAGAAAGAGCACCTGTTGCGCTTCGCCCTTAAGAAAACATTACAGTTTGGAATAATCACCCTTATAATAGCCGTTGGATTGAGCCTGATACAAAAACAAATCTGGCCAAATGCTGACTACTTCTTCCTCCCGGAATCACACATAGAGGAAGCCATGTCCTCCGGCATACAGACAAACCCTGAACTTTCACTGTACAGATTCTTTAATCTCTCAGCTCACATGTTCGTATTCAATATTGTGGCACCCACAACATTCATCGATCTGGGCGATAAGATTGCGCCACTCAGCCTGAGCCTTAAATCCATGGGATCTTTCAGGCATATAGGCTGGATATCTATTTCCGGATGGACCCTGCTCCTCTTCCTCGGATTCCATCTCGTATTCTTCAGAAAGCACAACAAGTGGTTCTGGCTGCAGATGGGCATCCACGGATGCCTGCTCTTTAACGTCGTGGTACACATGTTATACGGAGATGCCTTCTTCCTGAGTTCGGCAAACTGGACATTCCTTATTCTAATAATGGTCTCCAGTACCACTGTTGCGGCTAACAAATCCAGAGGATTTCGCATAACAGTCGACACGCTCCTTACGCTGATGATTATGGCCGTGATACTTAATAACGCGCTTTTCATTGATGATGTTTCCAGCTATTTCCGATACGGAAGCTCGATGAAATGGCAAATGAACCATGGCGAACAATGGGAAAAGGCCAAATTGATGGAGCGCTTTCTCCTCAAGAACCAGATACACACCTTGTTTGCCGACAATGACCAGAAATGGTTCGCTTACGCAGCGAATCAAAGCATCAAGGTAGTAAACATTTCTGACGAGAATTCCCCTTCCCTCAAGAAGGACGCGGAACTGATGTCTGAAAACTATGCATTTCTAGATGATATTGGAAACGTAGTCGCATTCCTGACGAACAGCTTGGGATCGTATACTATGACTTCGATTGATGATGCTGATTTTTACCATAGCATCAGACGTCCACACCTACCTCTTGCCCCCGCCAGAAGAAAGAATATCTCCAGCATCCGCGCCTCGCACAAGTCCCGCGACGCCTACGCCGTCTCCGACTTAAACATGGATACACAGTGGGTCGGCGAGAACACATCTGGCAAGGACAATTGGATCGAGTTCTCTTTTGCCGAGCGACAGCAGGTGGCATGTGTCAAACTGTTCTCAAAAGATGGTAATTACCCAAATAACTGGCAGATCGATATACGTGAAACACCAACAAGCAACTGGAGTACAGTAACATCAGAAATGAGTTCTGGTGGATATTTCTGGTCAGGCCCTCGCATTTTCTGGAGCGGCAAGCAATTCCATCCCGAAGCACGGTTCCTTCCCATACTCACAAGCCAAATTCGCCTGACATTCTCATCCAACTCAAAGAACACCCCGCCCGCTCTCTCCGAGGTGCGCATTTACGGTCCGGGCGATCCGTTCCCATCGGAAATGACAGCCCTCCCCCTGCTGATGGAGGAACTGAGGGAGAAAAAAATCAAACGGCTCTACAGCGAACGCTGGGCTGCAAACGCGGTATACAAAGAAACTACGGCCCTGCGAGGAAAACGCAGGATGAATATAGAGACTTTACTGGAGCCGTATGTATTTCAACACGAGAGATCACGAAAACAACCAACGCCAGAAAGAACTCCATACCCTGTCTGCCTATCAAAACATACAGCCATCCTGGTGAGAAACGAAAACGCTGATTCAACCAGAGCTTGCCTTAATGAGCGCGGATATAAAATGAGAGAAACGACTATCGGCCCATGGATACTCTTCGACTTCCGAGGTAGCGAATGGAACAATACTTACGCAGGTGACAGCAAGCTGTACTGGAGCGGAATATCATGCTTTCTAGCGGAATTTGAAAAACAGGAAGTCACGTCATGCCCCTCGCAGGACAAAGATCAAATTGATAACGAGAAGGCTGAAGGGAATAGGAAGTAGAGGGAATAGGGAGTAGAGGGAACGGGGAACAGGGCGAGGTGGGCGGCATTCCTATGCCGCCGTAAGACATAGCCTATAAAGTAGCAACCCCACAGCGTCATGCATGTTTACCTGAATGCGCTGGCGATGATTTCAGTTCCCGCGTCATTCGGATGAAGCCCGTCAACTTGCAAACCTTCGCCTGTACCAAAGAGCGTCGCCAGATTAACCAGCCTTACCCCCTCTTCAGCCGCCATAAGACGAATCCTACCATTGAGATCTTCTATCGTGCTCTGAAAAATCCCATTGTGCCGGTCTATCATCGGGGTCAAGGTCGCAATCAAAACCTTCGTGTTGTTCGCAGCCCCAGCCTGAACAATGGTCCGCAAATCATCAATTATGTCATCGTTACCAACACTGTGCATGATATCATTTACGCCATAAAGAACCATGAGCGTTCCGGGCTTGTGCGCATTTAATACTCCCCATATCCGTGACGCCCCCTCGGAGGCATGTGATCCAGCAATACCTTCATTGACAACTATCTGGCCGGTCAGGCCCGCCACTCGCGCAGGATACGGCACTATCCCGTCACCTATTCCGCTTGTAATACTGTCGCCAAAGGCAACTCGGACATTGGGGTCATTGTCGCCGTAATTAAAATTGTCGCCACTATCACTCTCACACCCGCACAACACACATACAGCCATGACAACCAGCGTCACGCCATAAGCACCAAGTTTTTTTGTCATTATTAATTCTCCAATATGAAATACAGCCGGGAAAACTGAGAGAAACACTACTATTTCAGTCGGACTTTGCCAATACGAATTTTGCTCTTACTTCGATCTTTGTCGTCTGAGGCCGCCCCTGACACATTCAATCTCTTCCGCGTTCGCCCGTTCCAGATCCCCATTTCCAGGGTATAATCGCCCGGACCAACACCTTTAAGCCTGCCAAGCTCTATCACAGCCCCCGGCACACCAGCATTAATAACTGCCCGCGCAACAGGAAAACCAGAAGCAAAAACCTGCCCTCCATCAGCATCAAGCAAATGTATGAACACAAAATACTCGCTGTAATCCCGGAATGGATATTTTATCAGCTCCATCCCGCAATCAATAGACAGCACATCATCCACCTGCAACTCATCCGGAACAGACATCCTCGTCATCCGAAAAGCATCCCCAAAAACAACATCATCTCCACCCTCTGCCCTCTGCTTATCCGCCGTAGCCTTGGCGAAGGCGGAATCTCTGGCCTCTGTTCTCCACCCTCTGCCCTCTTCTCTTCCCTTCGATATTCGATATTCGATATTCGATATTCGATATTTATCAGCCACAGGCTGATTCGCCTCCGGCCTCAAAGTCCAAGCCCCTACCCGCACCGTTCCCTCTGTGCAGTGCATAACAATAGAACACTGGTAAGGTGCAAATTTCTTCGAGAACACATACTTGATTACATTATGCCCTTTCGCGAGCTGTATACTCTGTTCAGCCTGCGTCATCACTCCCGTGTAGCGGGCATCGCCGATCTGCATCAGGACCTCGGCTTTCTCTGAAGTAACCAATGCCTCACATTCAAAAATAAATGTTCCACATGGCAAAGGCATACTAACCGGCTCATGCGTCTCTCGTGGCGGAAACACACATTTGACATCTTTTGAACGACTGGCCGTCAAGAAACGATATTCAACCTCAGCGCTTTCAATATAGCGGGTTCGCTCCACTTCGCTGACGAGCTTCTCAAGCGAGACCCCGTCAGGCAGCTCTGGCAAAACTGCATCCACATCACCACCAAAGACCCTGAATACCGCGCTATCACTACTGTTGGCACAAACCGTGACATACGCGTCGCCGACAACAGCTTCCGCTTCAAGAGGAACGAGGAAGACATCATGCTCGTCGTCTGTCAGATGACGCCATCGCTCAGGCGTCATCGATATCAGTTCCTGGCTATTGGGCGCCAGCCTCACTGTTTCCTGCACCCCGCCCATCTCTATCCGAATCTCAACAGGCCATGACCCCGAACGTAAACCGATGGAAACCGTTGTTGGCTTTTCATGGAAAACAATATGCTTCGCCTCACAGGTGTCGCGCTTGACCTTGAACATTCTTTCGTTTCGGGGAAACACCGGCCCGTCAGCAAATATCCAGTCCTGATCGTCGGGATATGGTATTGACGGCACAGGCGCGATTTTTAAATCCTTCCAGAACGCGCCGCCGTACATCTTGAATGGGTCTCTCCTGTTGCGGAATACCGCAGCATTCTGCGGCTCCAGAAAAACGCTTTTCACAACAGCAATCTTCCCGACACCACGACCTTTGTCTGTAAACAGTCTTTCAGGATTCTTATGAATTATAAAATTATTGTCCTGCCTTGCCCAGAAGAAGGAGTCTTTCTGCGCAGTCAAACCCAGCTCAAGCGCCGCGGCAATCAACAGACAAAGAACAGCCAGCCTTAACACCGGCTTTGCCGCATAGCGGCCAACCTGTCCAATCCCGTAAACCGCGCCCATCACGAATGGTATCTGGAGATACGAAAAATGAAACGGATGGACTTCCGGCTTGCCACTGATGGACAAACAGAAAGCCACAAAGGGATACATAAAGATCGAGAAGGTTAATATTGCCTTACGAGCTTCAACGTCGGCAGTCTTCCGCCTTGCCATCTTGATCATCTCTCGTCCACTGAAGAAGAGCCCTGCAATTGCGGAAAGAATAATAACCCATCCTATATGACCTATTATACGCGGAGCAGTCTTAAAAAGAACATATCCCGCCTGGCTGGGCAGGCTCATTTCATCCCACCAGGAACCAGCTCCGTAATTACGAATGAATTTGAAATTTGCTACTATGTCACCGCTTGTCTGACTCCAATCCAATAACAAGGCGGGAGTCAGAATCACTATTCCGAGAATCACACCCACAACAAGTGTGCCGCTTGAGCGGAAAAACCATTTCCAGTCCTTATAGATAACAGCATTACTTACCAGATAAAGCCCCGCCGCACCTCCAGCAAGAATACCATTATACTTACAGGCAAAGGCCATGCCAACGGACACACCTGCAAGAAACAGCCAGCAACCACGATGATTTCTTGAGTAAACGCAGAGAAAATAAAGCATTAAGGCTGAGAAAAGATTTGTTCCTATATCACCTGTGGCAAAATGCGCCACCGAAATAGAAATAGGTGCCATCGCCAAAAACAACGCCACACACCATAGTGCTGACCTGGAGAACGACAATTTTCTGGATGCAGCCAGGCAGAGCAGAATAGCCAACAGGCCATATACGACTCGAAGCGTCCTCGCAAAATAATATAAATCCGAGACTTCCGGCATTGTATTCAGAGACCGTTCGGAATCAACGAATCGATTAGCCGCGTTCCTTGCCGCCAACACAGGACGCAGAACCATTTCGTCAACATGATTCAAGCCGTATGGATATCCATCGTAAAACAGGTTCCCAACATACCACAGATACTTATTGTTAAGATATCGCCACAAGGCTAACACCTGCTTCGGCTCGTCAGGATGATAAATCCCGCCGGTAGTGAGACCTCGATAAAGCCCCACCGTCCTGAACTGGACAGCCAGCACAATAACCGCAACCCAAACTATGATTAGCAATGTCTTTTTCATAAAAACGAGCTTTCAGCTCTCGTTAAACGTTCAACGTCTTCAACGACCACGCCTATGGCGTGGCAGGCTTCAACGTATTTTCTTAAACACTTCAATCTCGTGAAACGTCCAAGCCCAGTTTAAACTCGGTTCATCCACGATGATTCTGATCTTATCTGTTTTCACCCTGTCAAACAAGAGAGTCTGCACAGATGGCTGACCGTAAACCGGATGTCCATTCTCAAACCTAAAGTCATCCAGTCTGCGGAAGGTCTCATAGTTGACGTCCTGCCATTCATCAAAGATCAATGCTTCCACATGCATCTTCCTGGGAACGTCATTGTATGACCTGCCGCAATACAGCATTAACCTGCTGAGGTTGATCGGCCCAGAGAAGGACAACTCAACTTGCATCCCTTTTTCCTGAAGCCTGTCTGTACGCCAGAAACTATTCATATCCCCATCCGTCAGCATCGCAGCATCTCTGTTTGCGCTGGACGCCGAAGCAGTGATGGTTTTATGGCTGACAAGTATTGAGTCGGCACCATATTCACGTTCGAAATCGTAATAGACATTAAAGCGTCCGCATTTCTCTTTTTTCGACTTCACTCGCATAGTGCGCATGTGCCGCTCAAATGTTCGAGGCTTGAGAAAGCGTATGTCATCGGTCAAGACATAAGCCACATTGCTTGCCGCATCCACCTCACCCTTGTGGAATGATACGATCCATCCTGGAAAGCGCTCATTGTGCGGCTGACTACAGACGATCTCTTCATCAGAAAGAAAACTGATTCTGTATGCAGCCCAATGCGAGGCAACGCAATGCTTGATACCCTTCTGCTTTAGAAAATCCAAAGCTGGCTGCAGATCCGGCGCGCTCACAGCCTTGACCGCGTAATCCGGGTTCACCCAGGCTGAGGCCAGTTTCTGCGTCGACACAAAATTGAAGCAGGCCAGGAATATGACCAACAGACCAAAAATAGAACGCATACGACGGGGAAGACCATTGTATACATAATAAATCAAAAAGGGGAAACTCCACGCAACAGGCGTCAAATATCGAAACGATGCCCCATCAGCACGTTTGCTTGCCATAAAAAGTAGAAGCCCCAACCAGGATGCCCCGATGAAAATCTCATTCACAGTCAAGCGCGGCCAGATTTTCTTCGAAATCTGTTCGTATAACCTGACCACACAAAGCACCGTCCCATACAGAAGCACCAAGCAAAAGAAACCCGAAAAAAATGGAAGCAATCGTTCGCCAAACTCCAGCGTATGACTGCTGTCGGGGAAAAGCCCTGGCGCAACACCCATGGCACGAGGCAGGGTTTCGGATAATGTTGGACTCCACACTCGCCGTACCACTTCGCTTATAGGCCTTACGCCCGCCACCGCGACCTGTGCATCCGGATATCTCCAGATGCCCATCAAGTAAGGCAAAAGCCCGAAGAATCCCCCCGCCAAAAACAACGGCGTATGCACACACAAGCGAACCAGCCCCATTCCCGCGCACACAACAATCGCTATCGGCAGAACTATTGCCAGCGAGACCATGTTATTCGTGAAGGCCAAGCCGCAGAAGAACCCGATCAGAAACACTACCGCCATGCTTTTCCTGTTTATTACCCCGGGCATGTGAACCGCAAGAAGAACGGCAATCCACCAGAATAGAAACGCCGAGGTGTAATGCGGGACAGGATAACCAAACTGTATCATGGTCAAATAAGCAGACGGAAACAGAACCAGAAGTATGGCAGGCCAGTTTTGCCTCACAGAAGCCATCTTCCCCAGAATCATCAACATTGCGGCAAGCGACAAAAATGCTATCAAGAATGACTGAAGCCGGGCACCAAACGCATTGGGGGGCAGGAATTTGGATATTGGCGCCATAAGATAAGCTTCAACAGGAAACTGGTACGGCTGAGCCCACACAAATAAATCAAAATCGCCGGTTATAATCTGCCTGGCTTGAAGCACTGTAATCGACTCATCAGAAGTGACAGGAATACGGGTACAGCTGGCTGTGATAACAAACAAACGCATCACTATCGCCAAAAGCAGAATTAATAGAACAATCCAGACACCCCGTTTCCGTATATACTTCATGCCCACTTGATACCGTAAACAATGATAAGTGGCAACAGATAAATGACGAAGCACGCCTGTAGCTGGGAAACGCCCATATGTCCTCCGTAGCTTCAGCGCAGAAGGAAGCCAGAAAGGAATCCTCAAAAGTGCGAACCCCTCGACACCTCCCCTTCATTTCTTGCCCGACAATCCCTGGCGGACTTACCAATTTGTGAATTTTACCCAGAGCCCATAATTAAGATCTGCTTAGATCCCGGGCATCTAGCGCCGGGCGGCGCGGGTGGGCAACTCTTAAAAGGTCCACAACGCAAAAGCCTCCTCATCCTTGTCACTTGACACTCGTCACCTGCAACCTTACTATCATCCCTATGAAACCTGAGTACAGCGTTGTATTGCCCGCTTATAATGAATGCGAAGGACTCGAGACAGTAGTCGAGGAAATCGTGAGTGAACTTTGCAAGGAGCGAAGCATCTTCGAGATTGTCATTATTGACGACGGTAGCAATGACAGCACGTGGAAAATCATCAACGCCCTGCGTAAAAAGCATTACCAGGTCAAGGGTCTACGTTTTGCACGCAATTTCGGTCACCAGCTCGCCGTCCATGCCGGCATCAAGGCGACATCAGGCAATTTCATCGCCATCATGGATTCGGACGGACAGGACCCAGCAGATCTCCTCCCTGTCATGTTCAAGAAATTGAAGACAGAGGGATACGACGTGGTTAACTGCGTCAGAAAGCAACGCAAGGAATCGGGCTTTAAACGCGCCTGTTATTTTGCGTTCTACCGAGTCTATAAACACCTTGTACCCTTTGAGTTGCCTCTGGATTCCGGAGATTTCTCCGCATGCAACAGAAACGTGGCAGACATCATCTCAAGCGTCTCTCAGCACACTCCTTTTATACGCGGCATGCGCGCATGGGCTGGCGGCAAACAATGCAAGCTGGAATACGAACGCGAAGCACGCCAGACTGGCGTCACAAAGTACAGCATGGGCAAGCTCATAACTCTGGCTATGGACGGCATCACCTCTTTCTCTAAAATACCGCTGAGAATATCGATTGTCCTGGGCGTCAGCATCTCCGGACTAAGTATCGTATTCGTCATATGGGTTCTGCTGCAAAAGATCCTCGGCCTCGATCCGGCAACACCACGCGGCTGGGCATCCCTGGCCTGCATCGTATCGTTTCTGGGAGGCATAATATTGACCGTCCTGGGCATTATAGGCGAATACATTGCTCACATCTTTGACGCTGTGCGCGGAATGCCGCCATACCGCATATCCGAACAACTGGGCTTCGACCAGTTACCATAGACGATGATATTCATCATTCATTGTTCATTACTCATCATTTCTCTCATCTACTCTTGACTTAACCGGCTCTCTCAGGCAACATTCGCGTCTATGAAAAAACTGTTTAACATTGCTGTTATTATGTTTATTGCCGTATCGATTGCCCAGGCAAAACCCAAATGCGCAGTTCTACCTTTTAAAGCCAAGGCTGGTTTTACTCAAGAAGAGGCTGACCTGCTTTGCAATAGCTACAGAGATCTTCTTAGAAAATCAGGCAAATATGAGATCATGTCCCAAAATGACGTAAATGTGATGATCAAAACCCGTCTATCTCATCGAGCTGCCAGCCTGACCCCATATTATGTCATCGTAGGCCGCACCATCAAAGCCGATTATATCATTACAGGCTCAGTCGAAGCCACTACTGACGCACTCTGGCTGAACACAGCACTCTGCGACGTGAAAAAGCAGAGAATTAACCGCAGAATCAAGGTCTTCTATAGAGGTGACGTAGACGAATTTATGAGAATTGCACCAAAATCCAGCATTGAACGCCTGTTCAGGAAATCAACTACACAACCCACGCAAGGAGCGGTGGCACAAAAACCCGCACTGACGCCAAAGAAAACAATAGCCAAACCAAAGATTGCCTCGACTCCAAAAGTCCAAAAGAAACCGACCAAAACATCAAGCAAGCCCAGAGACTACGGCAAAACATTGCGCACCATAGGCGACTACACACACAACAATCTGCAAGTCGGACTCCGCATGTCCTATTACAAGCTGATTGATAATGAAAACGAGGCGTTTCTGGGTAGCATTAACCAGCTGAAAGAAGACCAGGACTACACACCGCACCTGTTCGCCAGAATCAGACTGCCCATGGAACTATTCTGGATATCACTGGGCTACAACAAACTCAGGGCAAAGACATGGACCACGGCGGGGAGCGGCAGTGACCCCGAAGGATACACAGACGGCACTATCGAATTGAGCGGACCTTTCGTCCTTCTGCATTTTCACAGCGAACGGGAAAAAGACCTCCAGTGGTTTGGCGAAGTGGGTTTTGCGATATATAAAGCTGACTTCATACACAACCCGGCATGGCGCGACGCTAGAGGACACGTGGACTCACATATAATGAATTTCTACGATACCTACGGATTAATGCTGAATGGCGGCTGCGAATTCTACGCAACAGACAATATCACCCTTTCCACATACATCAGCTACACCAGAGTCGATGTCGACATGACATACTACCTGTATGACAACAAGGTGCGTGACAGCAGCTTCCCGCTCAGCAATTTCGGCCTTGGTCTTGGCGTTCAGTACAGATTCTAGTTAGACGTAGGCTCCGGAATGCCTGCCAAGCCGAAGAGTTTTTGCCCGTTTATAGTGAACCTTCAGGGTGAACTGCCCGGTCTCCCGACCTAGATACCCGAGATAAAACGGATCAAGAATTATGAACTGAGGGATGATAGGCTCTGTGCGCAAAAGCCTCTCTATGAAGTTATTCTTGCGCGAACCCTGAAATCTGATTATGATTTAGCTGATACTGGTGTAGGCAACCTCGTCGGCCCGGTTATTCTACAGAACAAGAGACGAACGAAACAACGAAGGTGAAATTGTGAATTATCTGGAAAAGGCGAAAGAAACCATTGACCTTGAAATAGCTGGCCTCAAGATGGTCAAAGACGGACTGGACAGCGGGTTCAGTGACGCAGTCGAAATGATCCTCGCATGCCTCGCAGACAAGAATAAGATCGTTGTGACGGGCATCGGCAAAAATCTTCATATAGCCGAGAAGATTTCAGCTACGCTCGCCAGCACCGGCTCAACAAGCGTAGTTCTTAACCCCGTACAGGCTATGCATGGCGATCTCGGAATATTACACAAAGGCGACACGCTTCTGGCGCTCAGCTACAGCGGCGAGTCAGATGAGATCCTGGCAATCCTTCCTATTGTCAAAAGGGCGGGTGTCAAAATCATCGCAATGACAGGTGTTACAGACAGCACCCTCGCAAAACTCAGCGATGTAATTATCCCAGTAACAATAGAAACTGAAGCCTGCCCATTCAACATGGCGCCGACAACAAGCACAACTGCATCCCTGGCTGTAGGCGATGCGCTGGCAATGGTGCTCATCGACGCAAGCGGATTCCAAAAAGAAGATTACGCCAAATTGCATCCAAGCGGGGCAATAGGCAGAGCCCTACTCATGAAAGTCGCTGATATCATGCGGCCAATCGATCGCATGGCCATAGTCGATCAGGACGCCACAGTAAAAACAGCCCTTCTCGCCATGACAGAAGCACGAGTCGGATCAGCATGCGTTACAGACGCCAAAAACAAGGTGATTGGTATTTTCACTGACGGCGATCTCCGGCGTCACATCTCCAAAACAGACAATCTGCTATCGCTGACAATAAAAGATGTTATGACCGCAAATCCCCTGACGGTATCCTCCGACAAGCTGGCCGCTGATGTACTAGCCGTCTTCGAGGAACAGAAAATAGACGATTTAATCGTTGTGGATAATAATAACGAACCAATCGGCTCAATAGATATCCAGGACCTGCCCAAGCTCAAGATACTGTAAACACAGTCAATCTGAGTCCACATATACAATATCATCCGGAGGGATAACACCCGACTGCTCTATAAAGCGTTTGCTTCCAATTGACCAGATTATGCATTTGCCAACGAACGTCCCCGCCCCACCTTCTCCAGCCGAACCAGCACATAGACATCACCTCTACCACCATAGAGCCATCATCCCTGACAATAAGCGGCTGTTCGACAGTTGTAACCCGCCCTTCATCTCCGAAAAAAACCGTTCTTGACAAGTTGACAAGAATGTGGTTGCATATAGATATGAAAACACTAGCAATAGGCGAATTCAAGGCGCACTTCTCTTCTGTACTGGATGAAGTCAAAAAGGGTCATCCTGTAGCCATTGGTTACGGAAAGAAGAAGAAGAAAGTCGCAGTAATGATTTCGTATGAGCAATACATAAAGCCTGCAAAAAGGAAGCTTGGTGTACTTGAACAAAGAGCCGAGTATACCGTCAGCAATGATTTCGAAATATCAGACGAGGAGCTCTTATCGTTGTGAATTGCCTGCTTGATACACATGCATTCTTATGGTCTGCCTTCAGTTCGGAGAAATTGAGCGAAATGGTGAGAACTATATTGATCAATAACGAAAATACCGTCTATGTCAGTGCGGTCTCTTTTTGGGAGATATCTCTCAAATATGGCATTGGAAAAATCGAATTGAAGAATATTGAACCAGATGAACTGCCTGCGGCAGCCATAGAAATGGGTTTTGAACTGTTAACGATCGATTGCGAAGAGGCCTCATCGTTTCATGGTTTACCCAGGCAGCCCCATAAGGATCCCTTTGACAGAATGATAATATGGCAAGCCATGAAGAATAACCTGTCATTGATTACCAAAGACAAAAAGATTTCATACTACAGCAAGCTCGGACTAAAAGTGCTATGGTAGGCGCCCATAATCCTGCAAAATCAACCTCTGCCCCGTCATTCTGCATGTCCGTCACAGTTTGCAGAGCGAAGGAGGAAGCGAAGCCGAAGAATCTCTAACGCAGAACAGAAGATGCTTCGACTCAGCTCAGCATTACATACGCAACCCACCAGACATCCAGAAACCAGATGCCAGCCTTCCCTCACCCATTCATCATTCATCATTCATCATTCATCAATCATCAATATCTCCCCCCCCGCCCCCCATCCGTTCGATCCGGGCCATCTAGCGCCGGGCGGCGCGGGCGGGCAAAACGTTCCGCAGCCTACAAGTCCCTCTTGGCCCTCATCACTCATCATTCATCATTATCTCCCCTCCCCCTCCCCGCAACCCACAATCTCCAACATCTCATCCCCGCAATAGTCTGTAATCATGGAAAATATACCCATGTAATAATCCGCCATTACAGAAAATAGTTGACGTTATACGTCTGATTTTTTGCATAATATGAACTTATGAAACAACATGCAGGGGGCGGTTGAGAGAATCAGCCACCCTGTTTAAACAAATATCCTGTCGTTCCTGTCAGAAAATCTTAATTCGAATAATCATGCCTTCGGCTTGACAAGTTCGTGGCTTGCAAAGCTGAAAGAGAAGCCACCATTTCGCCTGCATAGTATAGAGGGAAATTGATCATGTACTGCCCTTTCAAGCTCAACGGCCGGCCGGAAATCATCACCGCCGTTTGAGGATTATACTTTTTTATGTACTGACGCATACTCTGCGCCTTGGTTCTAAGACCAGACTTAACCTCAATCGGTATGATATTGCCCTCACAATCTTTGATAAATTCAATCTCTGAATTACGTTCCGTCCAGGAATACAGATCCTTCTCGCCACCGGCAATGAGCTCACAAGCAACATAGTTTTCAGCAAAAAAACCTTTAATAAGCCCGTAATCCTGCAAAATCAATGTTCTCGGCTCCAGACCGAGCATGCAGCCCAACAAACCTACATCGAAAATAAAGAGCTTGAAAATGTTTGCCTTAGTGAAAGCTTTTAACGGAAGCTGTGAGCGCTGACAGATCGGAACTTTATATATTAACCCTGCTTTCTGCAACCAATCTATTGCTCCTTCCATAGACGCATACCCCCTCTTACCGGGAATCACGTCCTTGAAACGAAATCTCTGCACTGAGTCAGCCATATGAGACGCAAGCTGCAAGGGAACATTTTCAAACACTGCGCCAATATGTACCGCATTGACTTTACCTGCGTGCTTGCTGAAATCACTTCTATAACCATCCAGGAGCTCCCGCTGTAAAACTCTGACCCGCTTCATTCCTTCGACCTTTTCATCAGGACTCGACAGGTAAGATGCAACTACACCCGGCATGCCGCCTACGACGTAGTATTCTTTTAAACAGTCCCAAAGTTTGCCATGGGCAATAGAACTAACAGTACCTTCAAAAATGGCATCTTTATATGATTCGTACAAGAGATCATTACCACCATTAAGAAGAAATTCTCTGAAATTCATTGGATATAGATCCAGATAAGAAACTTTACCGACAGGAAAAGATGAGGAAGACAGAGCTACACCTAAAAGAGAACCTGCCGCACAAATATACAACTCCGGCATATCCTCACAAAAGTATTTGAGACTCGTTAACGCCTCTGGAGAATTCTGGACTTCATCAAAGACTAGAAAATCATTAACTGGATCAATCGAAACACCCGCGAATAAAGATAGATTTTTAATCAGAACATCAGGAGAAAGGCTTTCCTTAAATAACGGCACCAAGTCTTTTTTGCTCTTCTCGAAATCAAAATGATGATATCTGCTAAATTCTTTTTTACCGAATTCATCAAGAATGTAACTCTTCCCCACTTGACGCGCCCCGCGTAATATCAACGGCTTACGGACAGGAGCACGCTTCCAGGCAAGCAAATCCTTATATATCTTCCGTTTCATAGAACAAATCAATCATCATTCTTGACTTTTTGCAAGCAATAAATACGATTTACGATACTTTTTGCAAGCATTTATTCAGGACAAATGATCCTGAACAGCTAATCGATACACCTATCCCAACCTTAAAAAAAGCCCGTTCTGAAAATGCGATAATCGTTCACGAAGATAACAATGGAAAGGAAGGGGAATTGCGGATCCCACAAGTCTTAATCTGACCCGCATCATCTGCGAAGATCTAGTCCGTCAGCTGACGGACGGGCGGGCAAAACTCTCCCTATTCATCATTACCCGACTTTCACTTGCATGACATGTTTAATAAGCATAATGTTTGTCATACATATTACGGAATAAAAGGTTCAATAATGCGCAAGCTGACAATAATCTCAACAGTCCTTCTCGTCTGGATTGCATTCGCCATAACGCGAGAACAGCTGGTTCCATTTAATGCAGACGACCACAGAAAAACCATTCTGCTCACAGGTGATGAACCCGAATACTTGCTGGCCGCAACAAGTGTTGCCCTCGATTTCGACATGAACCTGCGCAACAACCTCAAAGAAAAAGACTACACCATATTTCAAAGGAACAAACCGTGCGGGTACGGACATGCCAACCTGAGATATTTCCTGCGAGTTTCGCCGGCCATGACTAATGCATCGCCAGAGGCATGGCTGGACAAACAACTTCTTGTGCACCGTCCGGCGACCAGCGTACTCATTGCTCCAGCAACATGGGCAGGCAACAAGATGCGATGGACATCTTATCTTATTATTTCAACATTCATATGCGCAGCAATGTTCCTCATTCTTTATACAGCCACAAAAGCAGGCGTGTCGCCACCCCTTGCATGTATAGTCGTTGCTCTAACCGGGTTATGCCCCCCGAGCTTTTACTACGCCAACCAGGCTTATCCAGAATTGCCGGCAGCAATGATCCTTGCATGCACTTTCGCTCTACTGCTAGTTCCGTCTAGCGCATCACTGACTCTGGCATCACTGCTAATAGCGCTGGTACCATGGTTTTCAGATCGAGCAATTCCGGCGGCCGCCTGCGCCGCCATAGCGGTTCTATTGATCTGCAAAGACAAAAAAACACTGATTTCTATATTGTCCATTTTTATTATAGGTGCGATTCTACTTGCCGCATACTATTTCCGCCGATTCCACGTACCTTTCCCCGTTCATCATAACCCCAGATACGATTCATCACTCACGCTGATCCCGACCGGCCTGCCCCGCGCATTAATAGACCGGGGCAGAGGATTGATATGGATGTATCCCGTAATAATCCTCTTGCCTGTGGCATTCACCAAATGGTGGAAATCCAGAGAGCATCAAACATTATGCCTTCTATCCGTAGCTTCCTTCACACTTACACTACTAGTCATCTCGGCCTTTCCCGACTGGCAAGGCGGCACCTGCCCCGCTGGCCGCTATGGCGTTATCCTACAATGGCTCGCTTTGCCAGCGTTCTTAATGTGGATGAAGCTTGGTCTTTCTAGCATCCAGAAGATAATGCTTGCCCTGCCGTTGCTTTACGGCGCAGGTCAAAGCCTGATTCTATACAGCCATCCAAACTGGTGGTACAGAACATACAACCCCTTATTTGCGCAACCCCTCATACAGCGTTGTTACCCGCTTCTGCCAAATTTCAAGGAATTCAACAGCACATCAATACTAACAGCTTGTGTATGGGTTGCCGTTTTCGCCATTTATGCATGGCTTGCTTACAACCCAGAGGGCACCATCAGGAGAATGGAAGAGAAGATCAAAGGCTGATTAGCGCATCGATTCGGGGGCCTTCTTTCGAATCGGCGCCATGAGCGCTTTAGGTATAATAACAAACGCCGGAAGCAAGAGACACATACTGGTAAACGCATAAAAGAGATGCTGACCCAATGCCATCATTGCGATAGCCGCAAAGTAATAAAGCCACAGCCTGTTCGCCACCCCGAATACCGCTATCTTGAAAACAGCGATTGACCACAAGACATAAAACAGAAGCATTGGCAAAACTCCATACTCAAAAATCAGATCTAGATACGTGTTATGCATATGAGCATAATAAGGCCCGTATGGACGAGGCTGATCCCTGTGATACATCGCCCACTTCCCGGCTCCAGCCCCCTTAAACATATAGTCTTTCCTGCTTTTATTGACGGCTAATTTCCACATATGCCACCTGACAGGATCCATTTCCCTCAACTTCGCAGCCAGAGCAGAGCTATCTTTGTCCTGAGCAGATTTTGACTTCTTTATGCTTTTCACCTTGTTTTTGCTTACTAAAGCTTCTTTAGCTTTCTTTGATCGAGGTGTCGGGCGCTGCTCATCAGGTTGAGATAATGAAAGTTCGATCAAATGCCTCTTTAACACCCGCCTCAGAAGCGATTTTCGAATAAGAATATCGTTATTCAGAAACCACACCGCAGACAGCGACAACGTGACAACAATAATCAAAAACTTAACCCGAAAAAACCCTCGATATAAAGAATGCCATATTCGTGTCTGCCGACATGTCTTTCGAAAACAGCTTATAGCGGCAAAAAATGCGCCAAGAAGAAGAAACGATATAATTCCCAGAAAAAGTGCCTTCTGAGTCAACGCTACCAAGGGTAAAAGAATTGGGATCCAACACCATTTGTGAACATTCAACGCCCTTCCACACCCTATGAAATACCACGGAATACCAATTAACATTACAAATACGGTGTAGGTGACATTAAACCCTGTTCCATGAAACAGTCGGCCGCCATACTCTCCAGCATTTGTTGTTCCAAGAAAACGATGTGACTCCTGCCACGGCAGAACATTGATAAGAAGAGTTGCACAGGCAAGCATACACGCCGACACCCAGAATGCATTCCATATTTTTCGGCTACTGAAGTATCTCCCGCAAATCAACAAAGCCGCAACAACTAACCCTATCAAGGCCCTATCCACACAGTGCCGAAAAGGAAATATCGACCACACTGCATGCGGACCAATCCAATAGCCAAAGAGCTTCGCTCGGTCATACTGCGCCGTCCTGAAGAATAAATATCCAGCGTCCTCAGGCCACGACATAAAGAACACCACAGTTCCCGCGAGTGCAATCATCAGGTACTGCCGAAAAGTGAATTTATTAGTAAGTAAAATACGGAAGAAGAACAACCACATCATCACCGGCTGCACCCACGCCCATGCTCTGCGGTTTTCGCACATGAATGCAGGGCAAGAAAGAATAATAAGAGGCAAGCACATAGTCGGGCGCACGATTAGAATTCCCAACCACAAACAGATGGCTGCAAACCATTCAAGCGGACGAGACTCAACATTCAACAGGCACTGCCCGACAAACAGCGAGCATAACCAAAGCACAACGACAAGACTATCACGCTGCCTCCATCTCTGTAATCCCATCATGCGCATTTTTGTCATAATCCCAGTATTGCAAATTACAATATTCTCTGGACTAAAGCCCCTCTTTCCCCTACTTTACCCCCTATGGATGATTTATCAATAGCTAATTTCCTCGATATACTCTATCAAAAAAGAAAGACTCTTATAATTGCTATCCTTTCTCTGGCCACAGTATCATCGGTTCTATACTTCGCCACAACCCAGACCCATTCAGCCTCATGCACTATTAGAAAAGCAGGAAATCACTCACCGATTCCCCAGTCAAATCTCTTTTACCGGATTAGAAAACGTGTCATTTCTGAGCGATTAACGCTCACGGTCGTCGCTATCGAAAAACAACTCCATATGATTGCCAAGCAACTCAATAATGAGACCGATAAAGAATTCTCTATGGCAGCGAAAATCAAGGAGAAAACTTCAATATCCATATCAATCAGCACAAACGCCGAGGACGACCGCCCCTTTGAGACGATCAACATGATCGCTAAAATCTATAATAAGCTTGAAAAAGAACACCTCGCCCAAATACTGACTCAGTTAATACAAACAGAAATACAATCGATACAATACTCAATTAATCTTTCGACCAAACTGATAGAGGCATTACAATCATCCCCTGATGACGATTTGTCTTCCTCCAAAATCGAGACAGCACAACTGCGTACATTTGAATATAAACTACAAATATCAGCATATGAAGACTTCCTGAAATCTTTAGACAAAATTAACAGCCAAGCAGAAGCAGGCACAAGCTCAACTTTTATGGGTACGATTGCAACTGCAGCACTTGAACCAAACTATACCTTCTCGGAGCCATACTTTCCCGAAAAAAGCAATCCATACGTTATTTTAATGCTGATACTTTTTGCCTCAAGCTTTATCGGTTCGCTTGTAGTTGTCGCGTCAACGATTCTATCGAATGGCCCCGACGAGTAGACATTTCTCACCCTACTCAGCCACCCCCAGCCTTATTCTTTTTGCTCAGCGCCAGGCTTCCCACACCTGAAAAAAGCCCCACAAACAGCATCATGCTTCTATCTCTGTGAGCTCTGTTATGAACCATAAAAAACATTACCGACGCCAAAAAGCAGGCATAAATCACATAAGATATCTGTCGCTTCTTCACTTTGCAATAATTAGTCCATAAGGAAAGCGAGTCAAGTAGAAGAGCAAAAAAGGCAATTACCCCAAAAATCCCAAGCTCATAAGACAGCGCTATATATGCGTTATGAAACTCTGTCCCTTTGTTGAGCAAGCGTCCAGCACCCACACCCAGACCCAACGGAAACCAATCGCCAAATGACGCCACAGCAACTTTAAACTGCATAAATGGGAAACTATCCGGATTCGCCAACAGCCGGGTAAAATGGTCAAATCTGCGCATCGCAAAAAACGCTCGGTCCGATCCGCAGGAAAGAAGCGCCGCCATCGAAATAACAATAGCCAACACCGCACATCCAATATGCAATCGGTACTTTGGGTTCTTCGCTATAGCAAACACGACCAAACACAAAGCCCAAATCAGAACCGCAAGAAGTGCTGTGCGCCGTGATGAAGCAAAAACCATAAAAACAGAGGATAACGCTCCCGCCACAAACAATATGTTAATATACTTTTTACGGAGATAATATCCTGAAAAGGTGGCCGTTAACCCAAACATGGCAAACGCATAACAGCCCAACTGCCCATTGCGACGAAAAGTGCCTCGAACTCTGAATAGATGACGATCAATGAACCACTTACTATTCGCAAACACATAATCATGAAAGACAACAACAAACTCCACAAACATGCTTAGCACGAGTCCTAACAACATGAATCGAAAACACCGTGTCGAGCGTCCCGCATTATAACCAACAACCCAATACAAACCAGCCACAACGAGCGCCACACACTCGAGCGCACATAACTGCAAAGCATCCTGAGTATAGGCATGCCTTACAGTAGCCACCAACATGGAGAATACTATAGCCAGCAGGTAAAACAACCAGGAGAGTCGAATCCGCAGTGTTTTCGCGACAAGAAAAACAAGAAGGGTCAGCAGAACCAGTATATCACAAGGAACCATTCTCACCCCTATACCACCTTCAACCGCACCAAATGCCGACTTCATACAGATAAGAGGAAGCGTCAACCCTATGGCAAAACTTAATAATACAGATATTGAGTCAACGACAGGCCGCCACCGCGTGGCTGAAAAGAGATTTCGTGCCGATTGACTTGCGGCTCCATTATCTACACCTGCACTGCTCATATTCCCACCTTATAAAACACGCAGACACTATGCAACAAAACACTTCTAATGGGCAACATCCCTGCGGCACACCACATTGGCAAACGTCAACCATATGATCTTGAGATCCAAAAGCAGGCCACGATTATTGAGATAGTACATATCCAAATCTACTTTCTCTGGTATACTTATTTCGTCCCGCCCATGGGTCTGCGCCCATCCTGTTATCCCCGGAACAAGAAGATGGACACCGGCCCCTATCCTACCCGCCACGAGATCGTCCTGATTGAACAAAGCAGGCCGAGGCCCGACAAATGACATATCCCGCTTAATGATGTTAAAAAGTTGCGGCAGTTCATCTAAACTTGTTTTACGAAGAAAGGATCCGACGGACGTTAGATGTAAACCTGGATCTTTCATCAGGTGTGTAGCTAATTGAGGCGTATTCTGCTTCATGGTTCTATATTTATACATTTTGAAGATTTTGTTATTACGCCCGACTCGATCCGACACAAACAAGATCGACCCGCGCGACGAGATTTTAACCATAATTGCAACAAGTCCTAATACAGGCAAAACAAGCACACACAAAACGCATGCACACAACACATCCGACATGCCCTTCAAATATTTGTTATACATAGAAATCCTCCAAGAAAAGTTAAGACAACCCAAGCACGCTTGTGATTTTATCGTTAACTTTATAAACATCATATCGTTTCTCTGCAATCTCGCGAGAGCAAGAACCCATTGTAGCAATTATTTCCGGCTTAAGAACAAATTCCTCCATTGCGGCGGCCAAAGCACGCGCGTCTCTAGCGGGAACCAAAAAACCGTTGCGCCCAGCCTCAACCGTCTCCCTACACCCAGGAACATCCGTTGTTACAATGGGTTTAGCCATAGCCATAGCCTCTAAAACAGAGCGTGGTGTTCCCTCTCTATACGAAGGAAACACATAAACTGAAGCAGCAAGAATATGAGGCGTGACATCTATCCCTGACCCAAGATAATCTATGACATCATGTTGGCGCCACGCATCCAAATCCTTTTCTAAGAACGATGAAGGATTATCATCAAGTGGACCCATCAGTTTAAACGACACATTGTCATACTTCTTTTTGAGAATTTCCGCTGCTGACACATACTCCTGAACCCCCTTGTCTTTCAACAGACGACTGATCAAAAGAAAGCTAACCTCATCTCCCGACACTTCGCAATCCGCAGGAGCAAACTTCGCAAGATTGATGCCTGAACCATTGATGAGACACGTCTGCTCGGCCTTAACCAATCTATAATTGATAAATAATTTCATGTCGTCTTGATTCTGGAAAAAGACCTTTTTGTTATATCTGAAGGCAATCCTATAAAGAAATTTTAGACAGCCCCGCAAGATAAAGCGCTTTAGCGTCTTACCTGTAAAAACATACCCCAACCCTGTTACATTAGAATAAACATTCTCTACACCGGCTGCATGAGCGCCGAGAGAGCCGTACACAGAGGGCTTTACAGTATAGTTCAGAACTATATCCGGATGAACTTCGCCAACAATACTTTTAAGCTGCTTGTAGGTCTTGTACTCCTTAAAAGGATTGATTCCGTTTCTTTCCAGAGAATAGTTGTAACAACTCACACCCAGACTCTCAAGTGAGACGCTCTGATCAAACGACCATTTAGTGTCAGAGAAAGCGGCATACACCTCACAGCCTTTATCCATCAGGAGCTCTATAAACTCCCTCCGGAACTGCGTAAGAGTAAACTCCACATTTGCAACCAATAATATTCTCTTCACGCAGGCACACCTTCGTTCATCATTCACTCCTACTTTCTTTAGCGCAAGAACTGTTTTTTCGCCTACGTGCAGCAAGAATCGAAACACTCGCACCTGAGGTCAAGCCCAACATCAACATGAATCCGCGGCTCCTATGAACCCGGTTATGCCCCATATAAACCACAGCAGATAGCAAAAAACAGAGTAGCATACACGAAACCTGATACCTTCCTTTCGCCCGCCATGCTCTCCACCACGACAAACCCGCATCTATAAAAAGCCAAGAGAACATGGCAAATCCAAACAGCCCCATCTCGACCAGCAATGCCAGGTAAGCGCTATGAAACTCACGTCCATCAGCTATAGCCCCCCCTCTTCCAACACCCAAACCAAAGGGAAACCACAGGGAAATATTTTTGCCCGCAGCCCTGAGCTGATGACAGAAAAACCCATTCGGATCAGTCAAATCTCTGTAAAAAGCAAAACTGCGTTGGACAAGGTAACTTTGGCTATCGAAACCCATCAGAAGAACCAAGCCGACTAACGAAACTAAAAGACCAAGCAAGAGCTTCCAGCGATGCTGTTTCTCGATCCAAAAGAACAAGCAACAAATACTAAGTACAGCCCATATGGCGAGCGCCAGCAATCCCGATCGTCTCGATGACGCAAAAACGATAAAACATGACAACAAGCCCATAATCACCGAAAACACTTTCATCGTACGCCTCCGAAAAAGCGCCACAGCAACAGAGAGCATTATACCCGCACAGGACACCCCGTATATTCCCAACTGCCCGCTCCCTCGAAATGTGCCACGAACTCGGCTCGGATTCTTGTCGACAAACCACCGCCCCATAGGCAAGTAATAGTCATGAAGGACTATTACTCCCTCCCACAAAACGCCAACAGCTATACCAGCAAGATAAATACGCATCAGATACGGCCAACGGCTGATATTGAAACCCAGGAGCCAATACAAGAATGACATCAGCAGTGCAGCAAACGCTACCCCGCTGTCATTTGCGACAGACACCGACCAGCCACCACGATAGAAGGCCATAAAGAATGACATCAAAAGCGCAATGCAATAGAACGCGCCCGAGCGCTTAAGCTTGATTCCTCGCGCCATTGCCATCATTGCCAGAGCCATTACCACCAGAACATCACCAGGCGCAATACGATTAAGTATAGACGTCGTATACTCAACCGGACCCGAGGCAAAACATACCCCAGGCAAAGATGCGCCGAGAAGGAACACGACTGCATCCATAAAACAAGAAAGAATAGCCATCCCTCTTGAAGACTCAAATGACACATTACTGTTAAGCTCGTCGTTCATATCACCGCCCGCAGGCGCCATGCACCCGATCCAAAAGTTCACCCAGTCGACCCGCCTGATGTTTGCGTGTATATCGGGACACCACCTCTGTCTTGCCGTTATACTTCAAAGTTCCGCAATCCCGCCATTCAGAAATCCACTTACTGAGAATCGACTTAATCTCATCTGCCGTCCTACCTGCAACTCCACCGCCTGTTTCTCGCAAAACTATATCAGTAACCCCGCCATCTCCAGGCACAGATAACACAGGGCGCCCTGCGCCAAGATACTCAAACAATTTTGAACTCATTATGCCTTGAGCATGAGGATATGCAAGAAATAACAAGGCTTGCGCATTCATCTGCGCCACAATGCTTTCCTCAAAAGATACCCTCCTTTTTAACTTCACAAGCCGGGAGCAAGACCTGTCTCTAAGCAAGGCCGACAACAGCTTTTTGTTAGATCCGTAAAAAGACAAAGAGAAATTATCTAACATCGATGAATCAGACTCCAAAATATCATCCAGCGCATCAAACAACAACACCGGACTCGTGCCACCCGCAACACTTCCGCAAAAAACCATGTGGAAGTGGTCCTTGTCTGGCTCAGTATCATCGCTATAATTATCTTCATCAAAGCCATTATATATAATCTGCACAGGTTTCTTAGGGTGCCAACTTCTCAATTCATCCCCCAGCGGCTCACTTACCGTAATTAGCGCAGAAGCTGACCTGCAGGTTGCCATCTGCATACGCATCAACCACCTCAACTCAGTAAATATATTCCGCCCATCAGAACACTCCCCTGGCAAATCCCTCATGTCAGCGACCCACGGAACTCCATACTTCCGAGAAAGATAATCGGCAATAATTAGAGAGAAATGGACGGGACTGCTTGCCAGAATCACATCAATATCTCCTTTCCGAATACGCGCCTCTGCAGCTTTCTTCATTTTTAGGTAAGGTCCACCAGGAAGAAGCTGAGGAAACACATACATCAACACCCTGTAAACAAAGCCCCAAAGACTCCTCTTGGGAGGCATCACCAGAGGAACGCGAATCATCTCGCACGTATCTTTTCCCTCTAATCCTGGGTCGTAAAACGCAAAACTGTTTCCGGGCGTCGCGTCAACACAAGCAACAACAGGCTCCCAGTCAGACTCAGGCAGGTATGTCGCCATCTTTGCCATTCTATGAGCACCTGGGCCACCATGAGGATAAAAGTGCTGATTAATCATCAGCACCCTACGTTTACTCTTCTCTACTCCCACTAGACCTTCTCCACAGGGGTATACCCCATAACACTATAATAAATATGCTTATAATCCTTCCATCGCCACGAATCAAACCCTGAATTGTGCCACAGAACCGTAAATTCACCACGGTAACGTTTAGTAATATCATGCAACATCCTGAAACGCTTCTCAAAAGCCTGCACATCTAGTCCTTCGTAGTCACGCAAAGTAGAATCCATCACAATCAGAGGCCGCTCATACAAATCTAATTTCTCGCGAGTTAGCACATTGAAAACCGGATACGAACAACAAATGCCACATCTAAATCCGGCTATGTCTGCGTAAGACATACTACTTTCCCATTCAAATCCGTGGTCAGCCCACAATTGCCATGTGTCAGGCACCTTGAATTCGAGATAATGCTGTCTCCCGGACACAAGAGGTTCTCTACATACGGACTGAAGCCTTTTCAATTCATCACCCCACAAATCCTTGTTCCCCGCCGTGCCAGCTCCAGGGTGATACCCCACTTCGTGCCCACGGTCATAGATATTGTCTATCGTCTCCTTTAAAAAAGGATTATCATAATCATACGTGCAACTCCGACTGGATGATCCTGCGCCCATAAAAAAGAACCTAGATTTAACTCCCGTCTCCTCTGAGACATCCATTATATTGTCGTAAACAATATACTCATCCCGCGCGCCCCAAACTCGGCTACCTAAATAATTCCTTGTGTCGGACATAACCCCACGCAGTGATCTTTCAATCAGCAAGTCTCGCGCAATAGCTTTCGGGTAGCTGAGCATATTACTCCAACGCATTAAGTGATCAACATCATGAGTAGGCACCAACGAAAAACTGATCTTTTTCCTCTCTTGCTCAAGCCCAAGAGCCTTAAGCATATTGTAAAGCGTATCCGCATACTCGTTGACAACCGGTCTATCCAGAAAACCGCTACGGCAGGCCAAACTGGCCGCCCCAGGAAAACGCCCATAAACATCACCAGCCGACACAGCAACCTCTTCCCACCGCGTCAACATGAAGAAAGACGAGGAAAAGATATCAACTCCGCACAATATCTTTTTAAGGCCAGAATCTTCAATAAGTTCGATCTTGCTGTCTCCAAATATAACCACCAAATCATCTTCGGGGGAAAATTCGCTCGTAGCGTACTTTGCTTTCGCAGGAATATTCGCCTCATCAATATATCCATCTGCCTCCGAAAAAAGTGAAAAGAAAGAATCCTGAATCTCGATCTCATTGCCATTTTTAAGCAGTATTCGACAACATTCAGCATTTCCCCCTACATCAACGACATATTCCAACCCCAGCAAATCACCAAAAATCACATCGCATGTATACTTTCGCTCTGCCTCAAAACTATTTGAAATAACAATCTTCAGCATATCTAATTACCTATTGCGGAGAAATTGACGCAAATCACGGAGAATGTGCTTAATGTAGGGAAGCCAGGCATTGTACTTCTCTACCTTGAAATACGTCTTCTGAACTGCGCCAAAGCCCCTGAAGAAACGTTCTACCGACTCAATCATAGAACCCTCAAAGTCGAATGTCTTCGTTACAGTAGATGAAAAACGTATTGCATCCCAAAGACACAAACTTGAGGCGCCGCTATTGCGCAACTCCGGATCAGCGCCTCCAACCAGATAATACGCAGAACATTGATCCCAAACCACAAAAGCCACAGCATGGGTTCGTCCCGCTGAATCGACAGCAAAGAACATCTTGCCTGCACCTTTCTCCCTGCAGGCTAAATACAGTTTCTCAAAAAACGCCAAAGTATAAGGCATGCGTTTCCCTTGTCGCTTAAACGTCAATTCAGCCACTCGATAAAACTCCTCCACAGAAAGATTATTGACGACCTCCAGCTGTTTTTCTGCCTTTCGGACATCGCTCTTTATATTGTCCTTAAAACCCGACCAAACATCATCAAGGTTCTCTAGCTCTTCAATAACATACGTATATCTTGTGTTTTGCGAATAGCCCTTCCAAAAAAAAGGTAGCCAGTTTGTTATTGAGTAGTGAAAGTTCTGACCGAAATAATCATGTTTAGGAAGCTGCCCCATCAACCCCTGCATAATATCTTTCTGCTGAGCTAACTGCTTTGCATATTTAGCTGTCGAAGGCGCAATCCACGGCCCCAAAGTCTGCGTCAACAGAGGCTGCACTATCGAAGAAGAACCACATTCCGATTTAACATAGTAAGGCAGAGCCCCTAGCACTCTGCCGCTCTTCTCCTCGAGTGCAACATCCCAATTAGCTTCGCCACAAACGACATCCAGCCACCACGCCTGAGAAAACAATCGTATAGCATTACATTCGCCACACAACTCCATATACTTGGCTTTATTCTTTGAACTCATCATTTGTTCCAATCTAATTTATCAATCTCTTCATTTATGATGCTGCATACCTCGTCATCCAACGCCCTTTCGTTTGTAAACGAAAATCTGGAAACCTCGAGACGCTGCTTCTCTCTTGCACCAATAAACTTAATTAACTCAGGTATCTTGCTAGCAATATCAGCATAGCCTACCCTTGCAATGTTCTCGGCTGGAAACAGTTGCAAATCCTCATCTATCTGCCTCTCAATTGAATACACCTGATTGACAATCTTAGCATAAAGCGGCAAAGATTGAATCCCCTCATAATCTTTTGGCATAACGCTCCACCAAGATGAATCAGCCACACCCAATGCCCTGCGTGCCTTTATAATGGACTGCACCGTATAGAACGGATTGCGCTTAAGATAAATAAAGCGAGCATCTGGACATACATCCTTCAACAATCGCAACCTCTGTCCGGCATTGAGATTCTTGAACAAAAATGGCTTTTGGTGGTGTTCAATTATACTGTAAATAATATTCCTTATTTCGCAAACTGACGCATCAGAGATCTCGCCTACATCGACAAAATGATGATCACGAGGAAGCCATCGATACCAGAAACCAGGACATTCACTTGGAGCGTGCCACCCTTTGGATACACCATTCTCCGACACAAAGACGTCATGCCCCCGATCCTTATATATCGCCTGAGATAAATTAACACCCGCATAAAGGTTTTTGCAGAGTATATCCGCTAAATTATCAACATACAGAACATCACTGATATGCGTCAGAATCTGACAAAGTATTGTAGATCCTGTTCTAGGCGCACCTATTATAAAGATCGGGCTCAAACCAGAAGACAAACCCGACACATTCGCCCCTCTCTCATAAATCAACTTTATGAGAGGTGCATTAATGTACGTCAGATGCCTAAGTCCACTAACCGCCAACTGGCTTATTGCCCTCATATTCACCTATTTCTTTAATAATTCGCGCAGGGTTACCAGCAATCAAAATATTGCCGTCTGGGAAACTTTTTGTCACCACACTTCCTGCGGCAACTATTGTATGTGCCCCCAACTCTACCGACGGTAAAATGATTGCATTTGCCCCAATCCAACAATTGTCTTCAATAACAATGGGTTTAGCACTTGTATATTGGCTATAATCACAGAGATCATGATTCCGACTTATTATAGACACTCGCGGCCCAACCCACACATTCTTCTTGAAAACAATTCCATTTCTGCCATCAAGATAGCAATATGGCGACAAGCCCGGACAACGCGTGCCAGGATTAATCTTGCTTGAAGCGTGAATTACAGAGCTATGATGTACAGGCCAAGCGGTAGCCCTGTTGACGCCAAATATTCTCTGAACAACACCTCGCTTCAAGAGAATTAGAGGCGAAAACAGAGACGCATTCTTTCTGCAGTTAAAATAAAATATGAACGCTAACGCCAGAGAGAAGGCCACATATATCTTACGAATCATTTTGACGGCCATTATTTCAACCTTTTTAGTAGTTTTGATCTTTCTTTACGAATGCGCCAGTCATAATCTGATTTCTTCAGCGACGCAAACACACGCATAAACCGCGACACTATCTCGCCACTCACAACATCGTACATCTTTATGCGCCCGGATAAAGAAGGGCGGTGGCGGCTTTCCGCCTGATAACCCAATTCTTTCATTACGTCCCAGCATATGCTCTCAATAATCCTGATGTCTCTTGCCGACATCTCATTCCTGTATTTATTACTGTTCCCAGCGATTGTCGGTTTATCCAGGTTTGCCCATTCTTCAGCCATGCCCCGACCTTCTTTAGCTGCCTCCTGCTTGAGCCTGCCCGATTCTTTGACACCAAGATATTGCAGTATGCCTTCCAACGCTACATCCTCATTTTCAATAAAATGCTCATATGAAACAGAAAATACCGAGTCAGCAGAAAGATGGGATCTTAGCGCTATACACGACTCCTGCTCCCTCCGCCACATCTCGCTTATACGCACAACACTGCCGGTCATCAATGTGCGCTTCAGCTGGCTCAAGACAACATCCCGAGGATCTCGATGCAAATAAACGAAGCGAGCGTCCGGGATGCACCGCCGTATCACATGCGCATATTCAAACAAATGATTATCCTTACAGAAATAGCTCCGAAAACCTTTTTCCTGCGCATATCTCATTTGCAGATAATGAGACAAAAGAACTGAGTTGCGTAGTTCAAATTGAAGCGTGTAATCATCATATACTTCTTCTGCCGTTACTTTCATGCCCCACGGAGAGAAATGGACATAACATAATGACAAGGCATCATTTATCATATCAATAAAATTCTCTTTCTCAAACAAATCACCATACACATACTCACGATGGTACAAGTGTTTCAAAAAATGAGCGGGGGAAGGACCAAAATAGATATCCTGGCGTTCAGAAATCCTACGTCGCAATAGATTTGTACCACTACGTTCTGAGGCCAGAAGAAATACAGGAGGATATTTCATGTCATTCACTTTAGTCTCCTTGAATATATACAACTCAAATAAACACTTATTAAAACCTGCACTACAGCAACAACACTCATGATTACAGAATACAACAACAGCACAGAGCTGAACTCATCGAAATACATGCTTCCAAAATATATAGATGCAAATGAAGCCACAAGTAATGCACCCTGAAAATAGAGTCCCACTTCCTGTCGCTCATACATAGCAAAGCCACCAAGGCACTTTGACACAAAGGAAAACAGAAGGTAAATACAAAGAATAGCGACATACCCCTGGACCGGCTCCCACTTATCGCCAAGGATAAACACAAAACAGTTATATTTAGACAGAAGATAAAAACATGTGGAAATAAAAACCGAGAGAATACTCATCAGCAAACAGATGCGCAAGACATCCCGAAATACTGGTTGCTTGTTCGCAATTTTCTTAGTCACTCTCTGAGATATCACCTGCCTCATGCTTTGCGACAGAAGGTTAAGAGGCACTAACACCAGGCGCCTTGACATAAAAAACCATCCGAGAACCCCTTCGCCCCAAAAATGACGAATCAAAAAACTTGGCAAGTGATTTCCTCCCATATTAAGAAATGCCGCGGGAGTCGAATATATCGGAAATTTTCGATAGCGCCAGAAGGCATACTTCAAATATCTGAACGAAACAGATGACTCAAAAAAGAATGCTCGAGCAGCAACCAACATGCACCCTGCAGCAAGAAGAAATATCAAATTAGCTGACACATAACCAATAACAAGACCGCCTTCACGACCGACCAAACTCATCTGCAAAAGCAACACCGTCAACGGTTTACATACGGTCAACCCCGCACACAAGCCAAATGCCTCTTTTTTCAGAAGGTAGTTATAAAACGCAAGGTAATAGGTAGTGGCAACAGCACAAACTACAGCCTGCCACGGCTCCACGCCTGCAAATACCTTTGAAAACACACCCTGCAAAACACAAAAGAGCCCATAACATACCGGAGACAAGACAACAGGAAGCAACAACGATAAGACAAACATATGGCAAGTCAAAACCTTTAACTTGGGCAGCATGACACCAAACTCATATCGCAACCCCAAAAGAACAGACAACAGAGCAGAAGAGGACATCATTATGCTCAACACACCAAACTGGTGCGAAGAATAAGCTCGAGAAAGAAAAGGGATAAACAGAAATGTTAAAAACTGAACCAAGACATTGCCCGTGACAATCATCCCGTAATCTCTCAGTAATCTAGTCTTCAAAAACATCAAGCCTTCCTCTGAAAATCAACTCAGCCACGAGTACAGGCGACAATATCAGCAACAAGGGACGATGCATCACCTTCTCCATAGCTGGCAATAATGCGCCCCTCTGACCCCATCATACTCGAGACGGCATCGCCCATCGCAGCTGGCTCCGCATCTACAAGAATATTCCACCCCGCATCTACAAGTTCGACCCACTCAGTCGAAGGCCTTACCGTCACGCAGGGTGTAGCATTGAAATAGGCTTCTTTCTGAACTCCGCCGCTGTCAGTTATGATGAGCCGTGCGCCCTGCTCCAAACGCAACATATCAATGTAGCCGACAGGATCTATCAACTTCAAATTCCCGGCAGAATCAACCGCAGACATCAGCCCAAGCACATCAAGTTGCTTGACAAGACGCGGATGCGCAGGCAACACAACAATCATATCCAATCCAATAAAGCCCTCTACAATACCTCTAAGCCTAGTGACGTTATCCGTATTAAAATCCCTGTGAATTGTAGCGAGAACATACCCAGCGTCTTCAAGCGAAAGGAGAGCTAGAACATCACTGTTTTCTCTCGCCATTTCGCCAAAATGCAACGTGGCGTCATACATAACGTCACCAACCAAATGAACATTCTCAATCAGGCCTTCTCCCTCAAGATTAGATACCGATGTCTCCGTGGGACAGAACAACAGGCTGGACAGGTGATCGACCACTACCCGATTAACCTCCTCCGGCATAGATCTGTCAAAACTACGCAAACCAGCTTCAACATGAGCAACAGGAACGCCCAGCTTCGAAGCAACAAGCGCCCCAGCTAAAGTGGCATTGGTGTCTCCATATACTAGAACCACATCAGGTCGATGATCAATACACACCTCCTCTATACGTATCATAGCCTCGCCAGTCTGATACGCATGCCCTCCGGAACCAATACCGAGATTAATATCCGGTCTGCCAATTCCCATCTCGTCAAAGAATACCTTCGACATATTCTCATCATAATGCTGCCCCGTATGCACCAATGTCTCCTCGATAGACAAATGCTTAAAGGCCCTGGAAACCATGGCGGCCTTAACAAATTGAGGGCGGGCCCCAACAACAGATAACACTGATATCGACATATTAATCTACAATCTTCTTAGTCTGCGCTTAATGAATTGGGCGAATATCAAGGCATTATCATAATCAAACCATGCTTTAATGTGAACTCTTTTCTTGATATGTGCGTGTATTACAATATTCTATTGACGGATGAGTAACCTAACTACCAAACTAACCAAAACTGTCCGATCAAATACAGTTTTGCGTAAAGTCATTATTCTTGTGTGGCACATTACAGGAATATCTCTGGCCTACTACCTCGCGTTTCTCCTTCGCTTTGACGGTCATATACCAGCCCAATTTATCGGAAAACTCACAGGAACCATCCCCTATCTACTTGTCATCAATATCGTTGTATTCTCTCTTTTCAGCCTTTATTCAGGGATATGGGCTTACTTCAGCATACACGACCTCCTGCGCATCCTACGAGCCCTCGCAGTGTCCTTCGGCCTCTTTCTTTTCACTATTTACTTTGCAATGGGTTGCTCGTTTGCCGGATACCCAAGGTCTGTCAGTCTAGTGACATTCCTGATTCTGACTGCATGGCTGACAGGAGGCCGTCTTCTAATCAGGTGCGCTAGGGAAGCCTACGCCAACAATCAAACCAATGGCAATGACGCAAAAAAACAAACACTCGTAGTCGGCAACCTGTCGGATATTAACAGCCTTATTCACAGCATGCCTCAATCTATGGCCATTGTCGGAATAGTGACAGACGAAAAAGAGCGCCACAAACTTACTATGCGAGGAATCAAGGTTCACGGCCCCACAAGCAAAACAGGCGCAATAGCGAAGAAAATTGACATCAATCACATTCTGCTTCTTCCCCCATACACACAACCAAAGCACATGAACGAAATAGTAACGCAGTGCGAAAAAGCAGAAGTAACATGCACATTCCAGATGATACCATCCATAGCTGAGCTGACAGCCGGCAACATCGAGTTTTCCAGCATTAGAAAAGTTGAACTGGAGGATTTACTAGGAAGGCCGGAACTCACATTCGACAGGGATCCAGTCACAGAAATGATAGAAGGCAAGAATATCCTTGTGACAGGAGCAGGCGGCAGTATTGGTTCTGAACTCGTCAGGCAAATAGCACACTATAAGCCATCCAAACTCGTCCTCCTAGATAACAGCGAATACAACCTTTACACCATCGATATGGAGATAAATGCATCCAAAAACAATATTGCCTCCATACCTATTGCGGGAGACATCAAGGATAAAGATTTGATAAGGCAAGTCATGAGCGATCACAACATTAACATCGTTCTGCATGCGGCCGCATACAAACACGTCAACATGATGGAACTGAATGTGCCGGCCTGCATACAAAACAACACGCTGGGAACATCTTGCATTGCAACAGAGGCCGAATTCGCCGGAGTCGAAAAATTCATACTTGTCTCTACAGACAAAGCCGTTCGACCTACTAGTGTGATGGGCGCAAGCAAAAGACTTGCTGAACGAATACTTGAAGACCGACCGCCCTCAAACACCACATTCGTAACCGTACGCTTCGGAAACGTACTCGGCTCCAGCGGCAGTGTGATTCCTCTGTTCAAGAAACAAATCGCAGCCGGAGGCCCACTCACCGTCACCAGCGACAAAGCGACACGTTTTTTCATGTCAATCCCAGAAGCGGTTGATCTCATCCTGCAAGCTGGCACCATTGGCAAGGATAGAGAAATAATGGTTCTCGAAATGGGTGAACCAATAAAAGTTATTGATATGGCGAAACGTCTGATTGAGCTTTCCGGTCTGCGGGCAGAAGATGACATCAAAATAAAGATTACAGGGCTCAGACCAGGAGAAAAAGAGTACGAAGAAATTATGACCGACAACGAAGACGTGGTCAGAACTCCCTACGACAAGATCTGGGTGATGAAGAACAACAACGAATCCCACCCTCCGGCTATCGATACCCCCCGTCTGAATATGCTTATCGGCAAGCAGGATGAATCGGGACTGCGGAAAGAAATAGCCAGGCTCATTCCAGAAGCCATGCCTGACATTACAGTCATCAGATAACCAACATTGCCAGCATCCTCGACAGCGCAGTTCACGCCCAACAATCAACATTCGAGCGCATCACAACGAAAGAACCGAAGAATACGTATCGTACAGACTGTCCGTGGCGATATCCAACGAGAATCGCTCTTCAACCCTTTGCAATCCAGCCTGACCAATCTGCACAGCCGCGCTTGCATCTCGCAATAACGATAGTACTGACTCCGACATTCCCTCTACATCATACGATGCGTGTAATATTGCCCCTCTACCATTCTCAGCTGCTTCATTCAAACCAGAAACGTCAGATGCCACAAGAGGCAACCCCGTCGCACCCGCCTCAATTGCAACCCGGCCAAATCCTTCAAAATGTGAGGGTAAAAGCATTAGGTTAGAAACTTGCATAAGATCAAAGACATCTGTTCTTCGCCCTAAAAGAAGAACCCTCCCCGACAGACCCAGTTTATCAATGCTCATTCTTATTTTATGCTCCAACGGACCCGAACCAACAAGCAACATTTTGACAGAAGGAAACGATGCATAAACTTTTTTAAAGATCTTCAGCAAGCCTTCGTGATTCTTTTGTCGTTTAAACGATCCGACGTGCAAGATAACACTTTCACCATCCTTGACACCTACGCTTTCCCTCAATTCGACTTTGGACTGGGCGCTCAGCAAAGCGGGACTCCGAACTCCATAATAAAGAACTTTCGAAGGCGACGCAATGGAACCGTAATCCTTCTCCAATGCTTCCAAGACACCCCGAGAACACCCCGTCACCAAGGAAGAATATTGAAGGGCATAACGGATACTGCGGTTGCTATAATAGCCTCTCAATTGCTTCAATACTGGCGCCCGCAGCCATGTCTGCGCAGGAAAGACAGTGTTATGGAAAGATGTGATTACCGGAACATTCAGCGACTTACATATCCAGACAGGCAATCCGCTGTACGCTTCAAGATGATTATGCACCACATCATAGTTACGAGATCTAACCAACTTTTTAAGATCACGGACAAAACCTATGTGTAGCGGGGTCAATGGGCTCACAAACACCGAGCCTCCAGCATTTCGAATTTCATCGGCCATGTCACCCTCATGCGTCCCCTTGCAGCAAACATCCATACTGCATTTCTTGCTCGGAATGGCATTGGACATAGAAACTATCCACTTTTCTATCCCACCAGGATCAAGTGTTGTCAGAAGATGCAATACTTTCATATCAAATTCCCCGCAGACAGATTGCGTCATATATTATGAGGCAAATCGTCAATTCCTAAAACTCTCGGATCGTATTGATTTGTATATTCGGTTGGCGTTATAATCGAGAACCTTTTTTCAGCACACTGTTTCGTATATTCTGATATTTCATTAAGAAATCTTGTCTGGTACTCCTGGCTTTTCAAGTAGTGTTGTTTGAATTCGGGCGTTGATCTATCATGCTTTGGCTTTGAGTCATTACAATGCAGATTCTCCCCATGATCAATCAGTTTTGACCAACCATCAATTCCAGCAGCATATACGTTTTTTCCGCCCATCACAAAAGCAACTCCACACCCCAATACAGCAACACTCTTACAGGATGCTTGGATAACACCGTTCTTTATATCAAAGGCGTTGTCATTATCCCCTTTGTACATAATATACTCATACTCCCTACTTATCCTTTTTTCTATTTCATAGCGAGGATAATGAACACTGAGCAAAAGCCTTGCACTGCATGTATTTAATCGATCACTAAACTGATCAAAGCGATTATGACTTGTAAACATTACATAATCGTACTTCGGTAATATGTCAAAACAGTTATTAACACCTATAACTATAGGGTTTCTCTCTTTGATAAATGCGAGAATCTTCTCTCGATACTTTTTTACAGATGGACCTGCAGCTATAATTAATATGTCTCGCCCCTCATGACGATTGTAATAGCTGGGTTTTCTATACCAGACCCATCGGCGTTTTCTCGGTCGCAGTAGCTTTTTCAGCCTTCGTCCAATAGCATAAAGTTTCTGATCCGGATAGCTCATACCATTCACCCTAAATGAGAAAACTTCTCGGAAAATTCTTTTGAAAGCTTAGCGAACATTTCATTTCCTCGGTCATCAAATTTTTCGGCGATTTCTATATCGCAAAACCTATCTTCAGGGAACCGTAAGTAAAAATGAAAAGTCCGCTGCAACCCATTTAATTCCTCTTTTGTTATCTGCGGCAGATCGAGAACGCTCTCCATTCTAACCCCGCCATCTCCCACAACTTTTTCAGGATCATACAGCTTATTGCTGATGCAATAATCATATATTTCGGTGCCCTTAAAAGGATAGAGCATATTAACATTTGCGGCATCTGGTTCACATGCTCGATTCAACATGATTGTCTCAAAAATCTGGCTTCTATCCTCTGTTGGATTACCAATAATATTCGATGTTGAGACTCTCAATCCATATTTCTTTGCCGTCTTGAATGCTTCTATAATTTTTTCGTTTGTGAAATCTCTATTAAAAACAGTTTTTCTTATTTCGGGACTTCCGCTTTCAATTGACATAGATAAGTTTATACAGCCAGCATCAACTATCGTTTTAATTGAAAAATCTGACACCGTGTTGGCGTGGGTAACAATCGAGAATGGCAGGTCTATTTCCTTTTTATATTTATCCATCAAATCAGTTATGAATTTCTTAGGAGCTAACAAAAAGTTCTCATCATGAAATTGAATCATGTTTAGCTCATACTTTTCCTTGAAATACTTTACCTCCCCAATAATCCTATCCACAGAAAACCGTCGAAGATATCGCCCGTGATCTTTATACAGATTCATTAAGTGATTATTCACACAAAATGTACATCTATTCGGGCAACCTTTACTTATCAAAAAGTTTCCTGTGCGATAAACCTTCCCTCCTAATGGCCTCCAGATATGCTTATCGCTGAAAAGCCCCCAATCCTGATAGGGCATTTCATCTAATTGTATCAATGCCCGAAGTCTGTTTTTGTGTATTACTCCTGTGGAATCTTTTACCCACAAATTCTCTATATCGTCAACAGGTTTATTGCTGCTTAAGTTTTTAAGAAGATCAGATAAAGCCCCTTCACCTTCACCAACACAGACGACATCAACCCAGTCGTAATTTATAATTTCTTCAGGCACTGTCGTAGGCAGAATCCCACCAGCGACAACCGGGATATCTCTTTCTTTAGCATGAGGCAACAGTTTTCTAGACAAGGGAAGCATGTTTTCAGTTAAACTGACAGCAATCAAATCAGGCTTCTCAATATCTAAAGACGCCTCAAATGCCTGCTCAATCGACACCTTTTCCCAATCGGCCCCATACTCAGATAAGTCAGCCTTTTTTACCTGGAAAGTTTCATACCTCCTGTCGTCATCTGATAGCTCATCACCTTCTTTCATAAAAGTCGTATCAAACAAGCAAACATCCCACTCTGCTTTTTTCGCAACTGAAACTAAATACCCCAAGCTTAGTGGTATCCGACTACACATCAACACATTGGGGTATAAAAACATTATCTTCATATAATACTTCTCATTCCACACCTCACGACCAGTCAAACTTACGCATCAAACAGCTCTAACAACCCCTCAATTGCAGCCCACCCCATATTCTTTATAGCTCGGTTACTGCTTCCTGCAATATGACAGGTTGTCAAAACATTATCTAATGAGTTTAATTCGCTATTTACATCAGGCTCTTGCTCATAAACATCTAAGGCCGCTCCTGCCAGCCTACCTTGTCGAAGCGCGTCAACCAAGGCAGCCTCGTCAACGATTTCCCCTCGAGCTGTATTAATCAAATAAGCCTCTTTCTTCAATTCTCCAAGAAAATCGGAATCAACGTAGTGGTTGTTTCTAGCTTCCCCGGAGATATGCAGTGAAATTATATCGGAATTATGCTGAAGATATTTAAGCGTAACAAACTCTGCTTCTGGATGAAGCTCAGTATCCACCAAATCATTCACGAGGATTCGTTCGGCTCCAAGAGCTGCAAATTTATCAACAACAACTGGGCCGACATGTCCATACCCAATAATACCGATTGTCATTTCAGATAATTCTTTCCCTGGAAGTTTAGACCATTTTTTTGTTCTATACCCGACCATTGATTGGTCAATACGCCGTATAAGCATCAATGCAAAAGCCAAAGTCAATTCTGCAACACTATCTGAATTCACTCCCTTGCGATAGACAAGCTCAACGTCATTCTGTTTAACTGCATCAAAATCGATATTATTGAGTCCGACCCCATATTTTGACACATACCTCAGATAAGGCAGGGATTCTATAATATCTTTAGAGAACTGCTCTGTGCCTAAAATAACACCATCTGCATCTGCAAGAAAATCAATTAACGCTTGCCCTTTTAGTTTGCCATTATGACTGTTAACAACAGCATCGGGAAAATACCTCTCAAGCTCCTTTACCAAATACTCATCTTGCGAGAAAGTCTTTGATGTTACAGCAATTTTGTAATTACCCGTTGCAGATTGGAACCTAACTTTCGGAAGAGACTTTAAAGAACTATATTCTCCCGCAGCATTATAAATACTAATTCCATGACCCAGCAGTAAAAGCTTAACCTTCATCAACCAATTCTCAAGGTCAGGGTAGCAATATTCTTGATTTAGCTCTATCTGACGCGCACTCAAATGGATGCTTTCGTCAAAATATGGATTATCAAGATCTACCAATTCTCCATCAACACCAAGGACGTAAATTCTTTTGCATCCCATCCAAACAGCAAGCTGTATCTCAAACGCCAGAGAGTCTTCCACATAAACACACTCTGCCAGGTCAAATGAGAAAAATTTAGAATGTTCCGGCGAAGCAAACCTCAAATCAACCTGAATGATGCGCCCTTCCAACTTTTCCTCAATTCCCTTGTTTTCTTTCAGAACAGCTTCAGGAACCAAATACGACGCATGCGCATATTTATCTAACTCATCCTTAAATGCATCGAAACGCTTATTACTCTGAAAACAAATATAGTCCAAATTGTATTTATCTGAAGAGTGCAATAGCTGATTACAGGCGATAGTGACCTTATCTTTCAGTAACTCCAAATTCAATTCATTTAAGTGAGGAGCGGTTCCCAGACAAAATGCATCTTTACCTTGATGCTTACCTTTTAATTCCTGTATATTCATCGCACTACATCCTCCTTGATGACACATCTTCTAAACACTCAACAATTCCCTGCCCTAGATCAAAGAAACTGCACGAAGCCAGTTTACGCGCAACTGTAGGACGAAAGGAATATGGGGTATACAAATAGTGACCTTTATCGATAGAACTTGTATATTCAATGTCGATAGAATCTTCCAGTATTTCATTGATCATTTTAAATAAGTCTTCTTGAGTGATAGGCTCAAGCCCTGTCAAAGTGAATGTATTATTATGAAATTCTACATCTTCTATTATGTCAACACTCAGTTTAGCGGCATCTCTTGTATGGATATATTCCCTAACTTCCTGCCCTGTCCCTTCATGTGAAATTTTTCCTTTAAGCGCCTGCTTCAAAAGCCGGCACATGCCGTTCGATTCATCCGCTCCGGAACCATAAAGGGATCCATACCTCACCACTATGTAATTAATTCCACATTTTTGGTTATATTCTTCCATTATTTTCTCAGATGTAAACTTACTGATTCCATAAAAAGACCCTTTTGTACCGCAGGCATACACACTACTTGCATAGACGACAAGTTCTACGCCGGCACTCTTACTCGCTTCCAGAATATTTATATTGGCAATAACATTCAACTGCATTGATTCAAGCGGTAGATCCTTAGCTTTATTCAAATCAGCCAAACCGGCAAAATTATACACAATTTCAACACCAGTATCCATTACAGCAGAAACATCATCTGGATTCATAATATCACAATAGACAAACTTACACTTTTGATTAGCTTGTGAAGGTTCATCTAAATCAGCGATGACAACTTGGTATCCGCGCTCTATTAGTTCACAAACAATACTGCTCCCAACATACCAGAACCGCCAAAAACAGCAACCAACTTACTCATTGCATTAAACCCTTCTTTTCTATGATGCTTGTTTAGCTGCCAATCATATTACAGCTTTTTTCACAGACCTTCAATAAATGTTAAAATATTTTGCGCACGCTTATCCCATGTATACTCCTGAACATCCTCTCGTGCCTGTTTGCCAAGTTCAGTCGACAATTCCGGTTTATCCAATAATGATTGAATGGAATCAGCTAGCTTATCAACATTGCCAGCTTCAGATAATAGTGCATTCTTATTACTTGTAAGGATTTCACCAAGGGACGGAAGATCACTAGCGACAATTGGCACTCCTGAAGCCATGTATTCAAATAATTTCATTGGAGAGCAATAATAAGCCATATGCTGACTCCAAGGAAATGGAATTGCAACCACATCACATGCTTTCTGCCAATATTTCACTTCATTATTTGGAACCCGATCAAGGAATTTCATATGTTCATGTGATACGCCATACTCGTCGGCGGTTCTCAAATAATTGTCCACAAGCTCCATTGGTCCTCCAACGCAGAGCAACAGAGGCGGATTCTCGGGATTATTAGCAACTAAATGTTTCATTGACTTAACAAGCTCAGGAACTCCCTTTTCCATACCCATAGTTTGAAATCGTCCGATATAACCAACGATACTTTTTTCGACAGGAAGATCTAATTTCTCGCGAAGTTCAATTTTTGATTCCGACACGACAAATTCGTCTAGATCAACGGCATCATGCGCTACAAGGATTTTTGCTTCAGGAAATCCGTTTTCGACAAACAATCGCTTGAGATTCTCTGTTATACAGTCCTAGCCTTCATGTTTTCTGATTCGTTTTATTATTTTCTCCGCTCTAGATTCTGGAAAGCGATGTGACTCAAATACGATTTTCCCTCGTATGAAGGGCCTGAACAACAACAGGCTATAGGCTATAAACAAGTCCCTGCTAAAAAAAACGATGTCTTTTCTACTCCATTGCGGCAATGTCAACAGCAAAGTCATTAGGGCATTACAAAAAGATTGAAGAAGAAAACCATACTTCTCCAGCTTTGGATGAATTCGAGAAAACATCCGCAACCAATCAATAGCAAAAAAACGCCTTATGCAGAAACTCCTGTCTATTTGGTAATAATCAAACGGATCCTTATCCAATTGCTCTTCCTGCTGGCGATAAGGATAGGTAAGACTTACTTCGCATCCCTTTTTTGAGAAAGCCTGACAGGTTTTCACAATCTGATAACCATTGGCTTTCTCTGTCGGCAGTCTAGAGTTTGTTAAATATAATATCTGTTTCATCTAATATTTTTCCGCACAAACTAAAAGATAATGCCCTAACCTATTTCTCCCCGGTACAGGAAGGCACTTTAATGGGATTCTAAACAAAGCTCCTTTGGCCGTAGAAAACGACAAGATTTTAAAACGAAACTCCAGAAGCAATGCGGCAAGCGATGCTGGAGTAAATATAATTTTATGGTCTTCGTGTTGAGTTGAATTCCTTCCGCGAAAACTCCAATTACCTATCGAACCTATCGAAAGGGCGTTAGGAGTTGATAAAATTAGTTTTCCTCCAGGCTTTAAAACTCTATGTGTTTCTTTTATTACAGAATGAGCGTCCCAAATATGTTCAATAACTTCACCCAAATGAATGACATCAAATAAATCATCCTCAAAGGGCATACTCATAACATTACCTTGGAAATACTCAACTGCATTTGAATTCTCAAATGACGCAGGTATTTTTAGATCCAAGCCATAAACCTTCCCACCTGAAGCCGAGACATGCGATATGATTTCTGAGTGAAAAGAACTTCCTTCCCCGACAAATCCTATATCTAAGAAACGACTGACAGCACCATCAAGATGTGAAAATAGATAGTCTTTTCTTGAATGATGTAGTCTATTAAAAAAGTGCTTCAAGCAAGATCCGTTCTCTGTAGTGACCGATCGTTTATTCACTAACTCCATACCGCTCCTTATTGACTACTTTCATTGCCCAGCAAAAGACTTATCTTTTCAGAAACTTTTTCTAAGCTATGCATTTTCTCTGTATTGCTTCTCAAGAATTGAGCTATTTCTCTTTTTTCATTAATTTCAAGCCTAAAAAACTCAGTTATTTTCTCAGCTAAGCCCCTCGCATTCTTGCATTCGAAAAAGAGTTCTGAATGCATTTCGCCAGTCGTAGATTCAAAATTCTTATTGCAGTACAAAGACGGGCACCCGCAGTTAAATGCTTCAAGAACGGCCTTATCTAGAGCTCCGTCAGGACACAAATTAATATGCACAGACGATTCATGATACAAGCTAACAAGGTCGTCCCCGTAAACATTTCCTGCCAAATGTATTTGACCGCCAAGGCCAAGCTCATTGACCTTATTCTTAACTTTGTCCTCAAATTCTTCACCACCAGAAGGACAACTCCCAGCCCATGTAACATTTACTATGGCGCCACCTTTTTTCAGCATATCCATAGCTTCAATCAGTGTTAATGGATCTTTGATAGGAGAGATTCTCCCAACGACTAGAATTTCATTCTTTAAAAAATCTCTCTCATTAAAAGAAAAATAATCGGAATCGATGCCATGCCCTAATTCAATAAACTTATCATGTTTGTACGGGAAAGCCCCTTTATTAATAGATACAACGTGCTTTGAGAAAAAGTAAGCTAACTTCAACTTTAACGTTAACTGGCGATGAGCATACCAAGTTACGAGTGGTATTTTTTTTATAAGTAAAATCGGCCCTGCCATTGCAGAAAATAACGGCATCATATGTGAAAAACAGCCATCATATTTATTTTTATATAATAGCCTAAATAGAATTCTATAAAACTCAAAGAATCGACGAAGTTCGCTGTAACCACTTTCCTTGCCGACCGAATACACAGAAACATTCCCTCTAACATCAATGCATCCCGCTTGCATAGTGATCACATCTATAGATTCATATTTCTTTGCTAAAGCATTTATCCATTTTGTTGTAAAACCTAAAAATGGGTCTTTAATATCTGTAGCCAAATTAAACAATAAGAGTTTCATTCAACATGCTCCCACATAGCGATCATTTTATCAGCTAAAGAATCTACAAGGAATCTATTAGTCAGTTGCATTTTGCCTTCTTTTGCATAGCGCGAGCTAAGTTTTTTATCGGCAAGTAGTTTTGTAACCCCATCGCATAGTTTCAGCTTGTCTCCACAATTCGCGATGATTCCTGTTTTATCACAATCGATAAGTTCGACTGACCCACTTGTGGAAGTTGACACCACCGGAACCCCGCTTAAATAAGATTCGAGAACAACCCGCCCAAAGCTCTCGTGATCTGATGTTAACAAAAAGACATCTGCGGCTGCATATACTTGAGGCAACTTGTCATGTGCGACTGCCCCAAGTAAAGTAAACCTATCCTTTAGCCCTTTCTCATCAATATATTTTTTTGCTTCATCAAACATCACGCCATCACCAGCCATCACAAAGTGAACATTATTTACATTTAATGCTATTCGTTCTGCTACTTCTATCCATAAAGGCAGGTTTTTGGGTGGATAAAAGTTACCGACAAACAAAACAACACGCTTGCGTTTGATAGCAGGATCTATCAAACGCTTATAATATTCTTTATTCTCGTGGTCTGAGACTGGCATGAAGTTGGCGCCGACAGGAACAACATGCAACCTCTGGAGAGAGATTCCCAAAACACTATTAACTTCGTTTTTAAGGTATTCAGAAACAACACGAACTCCATCAGAATGCCTTAGCAAATGACTTGCTACTCGATAACGCCACTGATTAAGTATATGCTCTTTCCGCCAACCTCTCGAAAAAAGATCAAAGTGCAATTGAGGAAGATACTTTGCCTTCACGAGCCGGCTGTAAAGGTAACCGACAGTACCTTCTTCCCATGGAGTCTGTACTGTCACCAGATCAGGCCGCCAGTTTTTTAAAGCAAATACAATAATACGTATCACATCAAACAAGTAGAATATTCTGAATAATGAATTAGTCGGATAAAGGGCTAAACCGTCATCAAGAGTTTGTACACCGTACTCCTCGCTCTTTAAACTATAACCAATAAGTCTTATTTCACTATCATTGCCGTATTTTTCACGAAGCATTGACGCATACAGCTGGTGTCGCTTACGAGTGTCACTTGTAATATTGTTTGCGGTCGAAAAAACAGACCTGTCTTTGCTCAAGATCAGAACCTTCATTTAACCTCTTCTTTCAGCAAACTATCAGTCTCATCAACCATTCTGCTAAATTTAAAAGTTTTTTGGCAATATTCCAGAGCTTGCTCAACGAGCTGCTCTCTGCGAGACTGATTGTCTAAAGTAGATACCACGGCCTTTTCCAATTCGCCCAGTTCTCCAAATGGGATCAGGCACCCCGTTTTGCCATCTATGACAGCTTCACCTGTTCCTCCAACATCCGTTGCTATTACGGGAACACCAGCTAACATCGCTTCGAGAGCAACATGCGGAAGCCCTTCGTATGAAGAGTTCAAGATAAATAGATCCGATTGGAATAACAAATTTGACACTTTTTGCTTCGTTATATTTCCGGTAAAGATAACTCGATCATTTAGCCCCTGCCTCTCCACTTGAAGATCAAGCTCTTGCCTTAAAGGTCCATCACCAACAATAACTAAACGGCAGTTATTTAACCTCTCTAATGCATCAATGATAGAAGCAACACCTTTCCAGGGAGTAAGCCGACACACTGTGATTAAAGTATTACCATTAAACTCTGGCAATGCATCGTCGCCTTCGATAGCCTCGGGCAACTCTACTGCGTTATAAACAACCTGGATTTTTTCACTAGGAATTTTCCATGCACTAACGATTCTTTTCAAATAGTTACTTGGGGTTATGACCTTTGCTGCATGCCTGAGTGGTGTTGTTCTAATAAAGTCCAGTATCTTTAAGACAATACCTTTAGAAGCACTTTGGTACTCATCAATAGTCCCAGTGAAAAGACCTTTGTTTCGGGCCCGCTCCCAGGCATAATCGCCCACTATCTTATGCACTGCAGGTTTTCTGGTTATAAAGGAAGCCAGCATAGATTCAAAGCCTAAGCCATTAACATAAATTAAATCTGCATTTTTCGCATACCTGACAATTACTGCAACAGTCTTCATCCAGCGCAAAGGCTTAAACACAGTACGAGCTACTCTTATCAGAGCAAAGTTATAATGATCATCATGTTCAAGATTGTCACTAAGGGTAATAACCGAAACCCTATGCCCTCTATCAATAAACTCTGCCGCGACCTTCGAAACATATGACGCAGGACCGCCAATATCTGGAGGGAAAATACCTGTTACTATGACAATATTCATTGTGAAATATCTTTCCAGGGAATGTCTCGATCTAACAGCTTCTCTAACCCACTTTTTTGATGGGCAACTACAGGCGCCAAATATTCAATCACGCATTGAGGTATTTTCTGCGCACTTGAAGACGCATGCACTTTTTTTGCACCCTGACTCACGTCCATAACTTTTCGCGGGTCAAGATCAAGGAATAGATATAAAGACTCCAACTCTTTGTCCGGTTGGGCCACTATATCTTCCAGAAACATATAGTGTATCTGCTTTCCTGAGTAGCACTGCCTCCAATTTGCGATACAAGTTATATAATCATTTCGAAGACTTACAACATTCTGTTTACAAAAATCAATCAATTCACTTTCTGTTGCATTGCAAAGCTTTCTTTTGTACATCTCTGAAAAATCTTTTTTCGCATGAGACCACGTCCTGTCAATCGGATTTCTCATTACATAAATAATTTTCTGATCTGGCATCCATTTATTTATAAGAGCAATGGTATCTTGTGATTGAACAGCATAGGCAGGAGTTATCTCTCCAACTTTCTTGCCAAGGATCTTGCCGGGCAAGAACAAGGCTAAATACCGTAACTTCTGCAAGAATGAATCGGGTCTCATTTTGTCAATTCGACGATCAAAGAAATGCTTTTCTTTCGAGGTTGTTTTCCAGACATCAGGGTGACTGGTGATATTTTCCCACAACCATGAGGAACCTGCGCGGGCTGCGCCAATACCAATAAAATCAGGCTGGAACTTTTTCATAAAACTAATATTCATTTGTTAGTCCAAATCCGGTAGCCGTAAATTCGATTAAGCCAGCTACCACATATTAAAAATTTAAGTTTTTCCTTCCAAGGTAGCTCGCATTTCCATCCCTCATCCACACGAATCGTTGCTACGCGCTGCGACCTCATACGGTTCCCTCCAATACCCAGGTCAGCATGCGCTCTAAAGTCCAGCATAGCACTCTCAAATGCTATACCAATAAAAGAACATATCGCCTTAAGCTCTTCTGTCGGGTCTGCGGTTAACTTTTCATACCCGACCTGCAACCAATTTGAATCAAGGAATTTGTTCTTTAATAAAAGAGCCCGCACCCCACTTGACAACCATCGTAAAAAGCCAACTCTAAAGGAACCGTATTTTACATGATATGAATTAACTATTGCTCGGCCATCTCTCACTAAATGAATCACTTTCAGAGAAACGTCGTTACTTTCAGCAAGAAGCAGAAGTCTCTGCCATGATTTAGACGAATCAACTAAAATTATTTTTCCTGAAACTGCCCTAATTGAACGGAAAAGACACCCATTATGCTTCATGTATATATTTCTCTCAGCGGCGGTCCACTTCCTTAACTCAGAGGCAGAGGGGTGTTTAAAACGAGCCAGCTCAACAGTCTCCCCTAAGTCAGAAACATACTGCTCACGAACCTGATGCCAGAATTCTGCTGCAGACTTATTATCAGACTGACTCAATCGCTCAAAGTTAATTGTATCGATTTCACTCAAGCCCAGAACTTTAGAGTGCCCATTCAACAGCATATTTAGCAATGTTGATCCACAGTGGCCTGCACCAAGAATGTATACGACCTCAACGGCTTTATTGTTAATAGAACTATTCATTTGTTAATAAATGAAATGACTTTTTAAAAAACTTCACATTATCTTTCCATTGCCAGTTTAGTTCGATATCTGATCTAATTGATCGAGACAATGATTCTTGTTTCACCAAGTCATTATTCAAAATCTCTTTTTCAAAGAGATTAACAATCGAATCAATTGTTGGTTCAATAAAATATCCATTGACGCCATGCTTGATTAGCTCTCGCATATTCCCAACTAAAGTGGTGATAATGGGAGTACCGCATGCTCCCGCCTCTAGAGCAGGATTGGGAGTTCCTTCATTCATGCTAGTGCATATGTAGTAGTCTAAGCATTGGTAATACTCTCTCATTTGTTGAGCATTTTTGTGCTTATCTTTTGCGGAAGTTACTATCAATGGTACAGCTTTAATATCATATTGCTTTTCCAAAACTTGCATCGCTTCTTTAAATAATGTGAAGTTTTTTGCCTCTCTAATTTTTCCGACCCAACCGACTTTTATAGTGGAATCAGGTAGTGGCGCTGTATCTATAGGTTGGTAAAAACCTGAGTCAACGCCATTAGGACAATAGAAGATCTCCGGCAAATCTTGACTAACTAATTCTTTAAGGATAAGTGAGTTGACCGTAACAACAGTAAATTGTTTTAGATACGCTATAGATGCTTGATATACCGCTTCAGGCTCAGCTCCTAAAGGAATTGGATTCAAAGGATCAAGCCCGCCACCAATATTAGTGTGACTTGTGATAGCCACGCCAAAGTTTTTGTAATCTGATTCTTTAAATGTTAGACGCCCGGCCTCAAGTCCTCGGGAAATTCGCCAGGTAGAAAAGAAAACTTTTTTACCTTTTAGAACTCCAAGTATCCACAGCACTTTAAATTGTCTTTTTGTTAATACAGTAAACTTTATATCATTTATATATTGCCTGAAATAATCGACTTTTTTGTAGTGAACCCAATCTTTAGAGCCAACGACATAGTAGATCCGCTTTTTTCTCATACATCTGCTTCCGTAGCATTCTGAGCCATATTAAGACTATAATAAAGTCCCTTTCTTTCCAGGAGTTCATCATGCTTTCCAACCTCAACAACTCGTCCCTTGTCAAAAACCACAATCTGGTCGAAGCCTTTAATAGCACTAAGTCGGTGAGCTGCGACAATAATGATCTTATCATCTTTCATTTTTCTCAAACTATTGTATACAAAAGCCTCATTCTCGTAATCAAGGGCATTTGTCCCTTCATCAATAAGCATAATATTCGAGTCTTGCAAAAACATTCTTGCAAGTCCAACGCGTTGCCTCTCCCCGCCGGAAATAGTTAGACCTCTTTCGCCCAGTCCTGTCTCCAGCCCATCAGGTAACTCTTTTAAAAATTGAGTGGCAGAAGCAAATTCAACTGCTTTATCGATTTCTTCCGGCGATGCATTCTCATTGAAAAATGAAATGTTATTCTTTAATGTGTCATGAAATACAATTGGCTCCTGATTCATATATCCAATTGCAGCTTTATATGACAAATAATGCCTTCTTTCTTTAACACTGTTTCCATCTATACAAAGGTCTCCTTCATCAAAACGACGAACCCCAGACAGAATATCCAATAATGTTGACTTTCCCGACCCGGAAAACCCTACTAACGCCGTTAGAGTTCCTTGTTTAAACTGTAAGGTTATTTCATCTAAGGCAGGCTTATCTGACGAAACATATGAGAATCTACCACCCGATACATCTAGTGATTTAGGTTCTGCTGGTATAACATAGCTTAATTCTTCACGAGAGTCCGTATCTGGCGGTAATGACTCTATCAACTCAATAACTCTCACTAATGGGGCATAAGTAGACAAGATTGAAGAACGTGTTTTTTGCAGAACAGAACCGCTTGAAGCGAGCTTCAGCAAAACAAATGCGTAGCTAACCAGATAAATAGACTTTCCATCGGCTCCAAATAAGTCAGGCTGATTAATTATCAGGAAACCTCCCATCCCCAAAAAAAGTAAAATCATAAAAAAATCTTGGCTAACCTGCGATAATCCAATCAGACTATATAACTTGATACTGTTCTTTTCATATTTTCGATGAATATCCATATAATTAGATTTTTCACGATTTTCCAGCCCTCCGACTTTAATCATCTTAATTCCATAAACAATTTGCTGGAATACATGCATAACATTAGAGGCCAATGCATTATTTTTCCAACTATACGTTTTCAATTTACGGTCTATGACTAAATGTATAAGAAAATAAAATCCCCCAAGGCCAAGAACCATAAACGTCATCGAGCTATTCATCGAGAAGAGGATGGCTGTATAAATCAGAACTTGCACAGATGATGTTAAAAATGATGATAATTGATTGACCATCGAGCTAAAACGAGCTGCTTCCGAGTTCAAAAGAAAAATCAACTCGCCGCTACGAGATTCATTAAAATAGTCGATATCTTGAAGCATCAGGCTCGAAAGAGCTTTGCCACGTGTTATCCGCAATAACGAGAATCTTATTATCTGATTTAGAAATATTTGCCCAAGCTTTAGCGCGATTGAGAGGAATGCAAATAAAACAAAACAAAGAAAAACAGTAAGCAAGACATCCTCTTTAGTTTCAATTTTCACTATTGACGATAAAGAAAAGGAGGCCCCCCAGACAGAGAAGTCTAACATGCTTTCAGGGGTATCCCCAATGTAGGATATGCCCTTAATTAAGCCGACAATGCATCCGCTTTTCAGTCCCTCTACACAGCCTACAACAACACCAATAAGAGTAAGAATAATTAACTTCACCTTATTACCATGCAATAGGCCATAAAGAGCAAGGTACTCTTTTGATGAGAATATAGTTAGTAATCCTATATTTTTCTTGTAAAAATTGACTCGGTGATTACTTGCGTTCTCATTTCGTATAAAACTATCTTTTTTCATATTATTATAATGAGCTTTAAGCTCTATCTAGTTCTCACTTTTAACGAATGATCGCTCACTATTATTCACCCTGAACAAACAGGGAAATGATACAGAACCTTCAAAATACTCATCAACAGCTTTTCTTGCGCCCTGCCAACTGCCATAGTCATCTTGTGAGAAAAAACCTTTATTGACTAATAGAGGGTACAAATAATTCAGTTCATGTTTCGTCGATTCGTAAAAATCCGTATCTAGCCTAAGAAATGCAATTTTCTCATGATTTTGATTTGGGACTGTCTCAAGAATGTCCCCCTTTATAAAATGAATTTTATTTTCAGGGTAACCTGTTGCTAAGACATTTTTCTTAACTTGATCAAGGGAACAGTAGCATCTCTGATTATAACCATCTTTCCGGCGGGCCTTCTGTCGTTTAATATTCTTTTCATATGTCAGTCCTCTATGCTCTTTGACATCATGGACGCATGGTTCTGTCATGCCTGTGAATGTATCATACAGATAGACATCCCGTGAGTCATCTCCAAATTTCAATAACGCTAACAGCATCATATTCACCATTCGCCCCTGAAACACACCACACTCAACAAAATCTCCTTCAATATTATTCTTTACAAGGTATTCCGTGCCCTTATAAGTCGTATAAATCTTGTCATTATAACCAGAACAAATGAGTTGGCTATTTCCCGAAAACAGCTGTACAAAATCCGAATCTAAATCATGCGGCAACGGCTTCTCTTTTTTGCAGTCACTTGAGTTTCTAACTATTTTATAACCTATCTTATCTAATAAATTCTTTACAACTTGTTTCATTTTATACATCCATTTTTATTATCAGATATCTGCCATCAAGACTTTTGTTATTCTGACAACACTATTCATCAAAACGATCTAATCACTCTTCTCAATCTCCGTAATACTTTTCTTGTTTTCAACATACCTTTTCTCTGCAATCATAAGCTCTCCGAGCACAGATTCTGCTACACCAGTATTAATCTTATTAGGCGTAGTTGCTTTAGGTGCTAATTTAAAAATAGCGTATATATCTTCATTACCCTCAACCATTTCAAAACCGACTTTCTCAAACAACGATTTAAGATTGGCCAAATGAAAAATTGAGACGTGCTCAATGACAAAATATTTCATGAGATCAAAATCGTATTTTCCATCGTTGACTGCCAATAATCCAGGCACCTCTACATAAAGCAACCCATCTGGTCTAAGCATCTTCTTAAGACCACATATAAACCCCTTTGGATCAAGAATGTGTTCTAAAACATGACGCAAGATCATGGCATCATACAGAACCTCCGGCTGTTCAGGTGCAAGTGAATTTATTAAAGGGAGCTCATATTTGTCAACACCGTACTTCAAATAAGTGTTGTCTGTATCATAGCCAACAATGGAGTAGCCATGATCAGCAAATACAGAGACAATCCCCCCACCGCCACAGCCAACTTCAATAAGCTTACACTCTTCAACATTCTTTAAATGACCCGATAGCCGCTTAAAAACCTTGCGACCATTTCTGACTTGTCTTTTAAAGCGTCGGGAAAAGCCCTTCTCCTCTTCTAAACCTTCTTGAAGAGACCTGTAATAGTTTGAGTAAAAACAGCTCATTGACTCTGAATCGAAGTTAGGTGTAGTCTGCACCAAAGCACAATTGCGACAGAGCAACTGATCAACAGAGAATCCATATCTATCGTAAGCTGCAATACGAGAAAAGCGCCTACCTCCACAAATGTGGCACTTTTCCAATGGGACAGTCGTCAGCTGGCCGTTTCTTATTTTCGCCTGTAACTCTTTAATTGTTTTGCTGCGTATGCCAAACATATTTCCAAAATTAAACTTCTGTCTATCACGAAAAAAGCGCTTAGAAATCACATAATCTTCAATTTCGATTCCATTTTCCATAGTATGTGTAACCTTCAAACCATATCACTCTGTCTTGATCTATATTTCCTCACGACTTATTACAAGACGAGACCACGTTATAACACCTTCAATGCTAGAGAGATAAAGTCATACCACTTATCGACTTGTTTGCTCCAGCTATATTCTTTCTCGATAATATATCTATTTTGCTTCCCAAGCTTATCCAACAATTGCGGATGATTGACAAAGTGAGTAATTTTATCTGCAAACGCATCGACAGAACGATTTACAATAAATCCATTCTCGCCATCTCTAACAATTTCCTCACAACCGCTGACATTAGTTGATATCACAGGACAGCCACAAGCCGAGGCTTCAAGCACACTCAAAGACATTCCTTCTGAAGTCGAAGCACATAAATAAACGTCAATATCATTATAGAACTCAGGCATTTTATCCAATGGTATCTGCTGGCCATTTGCAGGTGTTGCCTTTTTCAGAACCACTCCTGCCTTCTTGCAACTGGGTTCAATTATCTCAGTTATTCCCTTACGCCAATCATGCTTGACCGTACCAGAATAGCCCGCAACAATTTTATTTGATCTCGTTCTATTCTCATCTGGTTTGAACAAGTCCGTGTCAACTCCATTGGGAGTATATACAACATTATGCAGACCAGCTTCGTGAAAGATATTTGTCAGCCTCTTACTTACAGCGTTCACTCCTTGAAGTTTTTTAAATTCCTTGATAAGCCATCTGGGCGGTTTGACATCCTTGTCCGGCATTGTTCTTCGCTTATCCCAAGAATGATGAGAATGTATTCCCGTTATGATTTTTGAGTTTGGAATGAAAGTAAACCTTCGCTTCTGCGTCCACCCAAATAGACTGCGTTTCTTTTTAAAAAGAGTTTGCCAGCCGATAAAGAAGATCAAATCATAGTCAGCGTGAACCTGCTCCAGCAGCCCCCTTTCTCCCTTAATATAAAGAGTGTCTAGAATACAATTTTCATCAGCATTAAATTTAATCAAATTCTGCGCAATAGAATCATATGCCCAATTCTTCTGATCACAAATAAGTAATACTTTACAATTTTTCGTCATTCTGGTCCTGCAATAATTAGATCTATCTCTTTGCATCCCAAATAAGCTAACGAGGCAGCTCTGTGATGACCGCTCCAAATCTCATATCCAAGACACTCATGGTCATACCCATACTTCATATTCTCAAAAGGTTTCTCCAGTACTATGACAAATCTATTCGCATAGTCCTCTGAAAGATATCCATTCTCCTTAATTGAGTTATACGTTTTTATGAAGCTTCTAATTTTTTTAAGAATCCTTTTATAAGAATATGATACAGCAACTTTCTTGTTTGCATTGAACCAATCGTATTTATAACCGATTGCATCAACATCCCTCCAGAACTTTACATAATCCGAATTCCAAAGACAAAACATCCCCCAAACAGAGCGCTTTATTGTTTTATTTTCCCAATCTTGGATGAGACGTAAAAATGGCGAATCAAAAATATTTAAAGGAATACATTTCATTGGCGTTTTTTTTTCTTTATGCAGCGGCCATTCATGCCTTACCTGCATATGTAAATCCTTCAGCAAAACTTTTTGTTGAGCTAGAACCTTTAGGCCTGCAAGATTTAAGAACAGCAAATCTTTTTCGTCTAATATAATAATTCACCTCCTACAGCATCATAGTACAGCCGTGAATTCATAAGAAAAACAGGCAACAAGAACAGTATCTTCATATTACTTCTTATACCCCAATATTCTGTTAAGTTCCCCAACGGAATGAGTAACTAAATCTAATTCCTCTCCAGTCAATTCACTCTTCCATCTCTCATCATAAAAAAAGTTTTGAGTCTGCTTTATATACCAATCAATATCTTTTCGGCCTTTATTCAAACTTTGTTTTTGCACCATATTTACTCTGGTACGTGCCCCCGCATTTCCTCCAACGATATGCTGAGGGAGACTAGGGTAATCAAGCATTTCTTTTACGAAGCCAATGTTTAAGAACGAGCATATTGAACTTAAAGCTGCTTGAGGATCACAAGCCAGGTCTTCGTATTTGATATTAACATAATCCTTAGGGTCTAATTCCTTTTTAAAAACAATAATGCTCGCAACTGTCTTTTTCCACTGCCGTATCACATCAGAGAGAGGCTTATCACTGTTCTTTCGTTTCCAGGAATTAATGCACGATCTACCATCTCGAGACAGGAATATATATTTGACATCTAACTCGCGTCGGTGCCATCGAGTCAAGCTACGAGCCCACCTAATTGATTTTGAACTGTCAACAAGCCAACGAGCCTCTGTCTTTTCATAAATTGATGTCACGAATTTTGAATGAAATAATATACTTTTTGCCCTACGGAGATATTTATTTTTTGCATAATATAGCTGTTCAATTTCACTAATCTCTGCCTTCGTATGAACCTCACAGTCAGCATCGCAAAAAGAACATAAACCATGACGTTCTCCAGAGATGATTTGCTCTGCTCGCCTGGCAAGTGTTGAAAACTCTCCAAAGACGCTCAAGTGAGGATGTGCATTTAAGCACATCGCAAGCAGCGTGCTACCTGAATGTCCCGGACAAACAATTACAACATATGGGATTCTTTTTCTCATTTTTAAATAGCCCTTTCAAACTAAGGCCTTAGTTTAAGTTTTAAAAAACTGTGTACACCTGACAAGTGACTATGCAGTTCAATTTGACCACCAAGCTCCTCCACTGTAGCATTAACCAGAGAATATGAGTGCACCCAACTTGTTAAATTCGTTTTTTGAGTGACAGAGCTTTGCTTGTAAGTGATATACGCAACACCTGATGGCGACAACAATGAAATAATATTCGCAAAAAATTCTTTTAATTCATTTGGAGGAATGTGCATCAAAACACCTATCGAAATTATATAAGCAGGCAATGATTTTTTACAATTTAAAATAGCACTATCACTTATTACATAAAACTCCGGGCTCTTCGTAGTAACTGTTTCTTGTTTGACAGTGTTAAGCCCTAACTTATAAAAGCGGTCTGTGATATCGAACCCAATATATCTCCCGGGGTCAAGGAACTCAATCAACTTGCTCCCTATCCTCAAGCTACCACATCCATAATCAACAAGTTTATCTGATTTTTTCAGCCCTTGTTCCACTAGAAACTTAAATATCATCTCTCTATTTTGCAATTGCTTCGCGTCATTTTCCCACGCTCCACCTAATGTAGGGTGCTTACTCTTATCTGATAAAGTTTTTTTTGCCCTCGATATGTAGAAGTTCTTGAATCCTATTCTGTTACATAAATATAAATTGTATTTTGTTAAAATACCTTGCTTAATCAGTTGACATATTCTACTGATCATTCTTTTCCTTTTTAGCGATCCCCTCACTTATAACCGTCTAAGTCAAGCGGGTGCGCCAGACTCTTTAGCGTTTAATGAAAAGCCCTGATTCTCTTTAGTTTATACTATCTGCAATGGCTGCAATTAACGAATTACTTTGTGGATCAACTTTTTAAACGGTATAGCTTTTCGTATCGGCTTTTCAGCGCGACTTATCAAAGGAGTGACAACCTTCTCTTCCGGATAAAATGGTACCCCCATTTTATTCATAAGAATCCGAATTTTGAGGTTAGAAAATATTTGATCTGTTGGCGTAAGCGTAGGAAAGTATGCTTTTACTACATCTGAAAGTCCGCTCCCAGCCTCACAAATATTAAAAGCATTACACCCTTCAAAGTCAGCTAAAAGAATGGCCTTTAGTGAACTTTTAAGAATAGTATCTGTGGTCATACCAGCAACACCAAAAAGCCTTTGCTTCCGCAAATCTGCAATTCCTTTTTTTGAATCTCTTTTCATTCGTTCTAAATCTTTAATGTATCTTTCATGTTTCGTCGAAAAACCGGCCAACCTCATTGACACAAATGAAAACCCAAGCTGACCAATTGTTTCTGCTGCATATTTCTCGACTTTTGCCTTACTCATGCCATAATACTTCCCATTATAGTCAGAAAGCTTGTCGCAATCATTTACCAGGATAGACGGATGTTCTTCATCAATTGGTAAATATTTAGGTATAGCAACATCATCCCCCGTCACTGGCCCTGTTTCTTGTCTGTCGCGCATCCATGCATCGCAACCGTAATACGAAAATGAACTGAAAAAGATAAACTTTTTAATTTTTGCTCTAGCAGCAACATCCATCACATTAATACTTCCATTTGTATTAACTTTCTCAAACATCTTATAGTCATTAGTTTTAGTCGGACCCGGCACAGCTGCAGCATGAATCACTGTGTCGATATTATTATTTAGCAATTTACTTTCAAGAGATTTAATATACAGTAAATCATCTCCAATCACGGTGTCAAAACCAATAATCTCAACGTCGCCCATTTCTTCAAGCATAGGCTTTAATGTGCTAGTAGCTAATCGTCCTTCACTGCCTGTCAACAATATCCTCTTCATGGTCTATCCTTGCAATATTTGCTTAATTTCATCTGCATTTAATATTTCATCTTGTTGTCCTGACTGCTCCCAGTATTCAGAGAAGTCAAGATCTAGTTGTGTATGAAAGTCACGGCCTGTTACCCAATTTCTTATGATCGGGAAGCTGTTTTTCCCCATCCACCACCAGGGATTAGGGCCTTCACCTTTGAAAACACACTCCTTTCTAAAAGTCCATACTCCTTGGTCATAATAATAGACTTTAGGATAAAACTGCCTAGATGTTCCTGATTGAACATCAGAATACGCCTCTAAGTATCCACCTTCACCTATCCTTAAAGCTCTGTATGGATGGTCATCTTGCGCGAGCCAAACACTCATAACACTGTCGATATCTTTTTTCTTATTTAAGATCTCAATCGACATATCAATCAAAGCAGAGCTTGTCATTATCGTATTACCCAACAAAACGGTAACGTTATCTAGACAGCCAACATTCTTCTCTATTTCAAACACACCATGCTTGATCACATCACCGTGATTACTATCTGGCTGAGCCAACTCTACGGGGCGATCAATAATAGTGCATTCAAATTTCTCAGAAAGTTCTCGAATACGATCATCTTCGGTGGAAACAAACACTTTCCCAATGTTTTTGGCGTTAACTGCCGCCTCAATGACATACTGTAAAGAGGGCTTCCCCGCTATTGGTATCAGGTTCTTATCTGGTAAACTTTCATTGTTACCCTTAGCTGTTATTAGCACACATGATACTGCCATACTATTTTACCTTTACTTTCTAAACTTAGATGACAAGAGCGACAAGAATGGACTGTCCATAATCTTATTCACCTTGCGACACACACTCTCCGCTCTATTAACACGGCGCAACATGTATGAAACATCGGGATCATTCTCTACTTCAGACAACCTTTTAAGCTCTCTGCCCCCTTGATCCATCTCCATGTTTACAGTCTTCAACCTTTGAGCGATCATCGACGTAACTCTACCCTGAAGAGCCAAGCCCACATGATCAACCATGCGATAATAGCTTTTTCTATCACCCCGCTTCCACACCCTCTGTACGAGGCCCAGACTTTCCAGATGCCTCGCAGCAAGACTCACAGACGCCTTACTCAAGCCAAGATCGTTAGCCACATCATCCTGTGAAGACTCCTCCTTACTTAAGTACAGATACATACCAATCTGGCCGACTATCCTACCCATCCCAAAGTCCTGACTTATCCGCCCAACAGCATCAACTAAGTCCATTTTTATGTTTTGCACGCTTTTCTCTGTCATTTTACAACTTTTAGTGTTTTGTAAATCTTCTAAATGATAGACCTCTGACCCTATTAAATCAAGTAGAATAATGAATTTTTGACTCTAAATGAGCCAGAACAGGAAAAACCCAACAAATACACCTATTTTGCAACAGAAAAGATACTCAGACAGCGCCCTCCACCGCCTGAAGGTCCTACACCTTGGTACAGCGGATATCGTGCACCAATTCAATGGATGGGCGGGCATCATCAACACCAAACCCGCCGCCAGCAAGAATGTCTTCGTAGACTTTTGTGTGCAAATCAGCAAAACCGCCAGAAAACTCTACCTCCTCACCGTCGACGGTGATAGAGCGATATGTCGGCTGATTATCGACCGCGCATACCTCAGGAAGATCGTCTTGATCTAGAAAGACTGCAGGGGTCAGGTCTCAACATTCAACATTACCTTTCTAAGCTCCTCTACTTTCTTCGCTAGGAGCTTATCAGTAGTCACTCTCTTGTCAAATCGTTTAAGCATTACCGAGACGGCAGCGCAATCCCTGCCGGTCTTCTCGCCTATCTCCAGCCAGCAGTTCTCATTTTGACATCCGGTTGCCCTCTACTGAAAGGATCATGACACCATGTAAGCATCATAGGTTTCGCGATCACCCAGGTGGTGTTATTATGTTCGGAAGTAACGATACACTCCTCTTCGAACTTTGATCGTTTTCTGTATGCGTTCTTAACGTTTTCGATAATTTCGTTAATTCCTTCTTCATGGATTCTGGCCAGGTCGGTTTCATCGTTTAGATTGAGGCTCTGAGTCAGGCGTTTTGTATCGAGGAGGCGATCTTTTCCTTTGCCCAGTGAGCTCGTCATACCCGCACCAACGCCAATTATCCGGATGCTCAATGGCGCCGGCACGAACCATGTTGAGATCAATATATCTGAGGCAATTCAGGAGATGGACATCGTTCTGGATGATTGTGCATTGGTACGGGTGTTCCCACACTGAGCCCTCATGACCCTTGCGCTTGTTTAGATGGGTGGCCATGGCGGACGAAGGTAATTGCATCATTCTGGCAAGATCTGATCTAACAAGATGGGCCCTAGGTGGTTAGTGTGGCGAATCCAAAATACCAACGTTGTTCAATGCGGACGCATGTTCCTGATATTTGCGATTCTTTCAGATGGTTCAATGAATGACATCCGTGCAGATTCACTTGGGAGATGAAGTTGATGAACCCTCTTCCGGAGATCCAGCTCATGCACTCGCTCACACAGGAGCCGTTCGAGTTCCTCATGAGTCAGGTTTGGCATACGAAGTCGGGTTCTCACTACCTCCAGATCGTACCGTACACCGCGATTGATATACATATCGAGGTCATAGAGATCCCGCAGTTGCTTACGGAGCAGTACGGCTGCAGCTTTACGAGCCATATGTGATGAATCTTCCAGAACAAGTATTTGCAGCGAGCGGTCCGTAATGGGAGAGGAAACCTGCACGCGCTCACCCGGCAGCAAGGCATCAATATCAATATTAAAATTAATGTCACCTGGGTGATCCACGAAAAGCCGGGGGAACATCTCTTTCAAAGTGTTCGCCTTAAAGCAAAGCTTCATGCCAATATCGCCCCTGTGCCATTGTTCCCGAACGCAATTGATTTTGATTCCGACATTACCCAGTTCGCGGATTACAGGGTCGAGAGCATGATGCACCATAACCTCACGGTCTTTTTTCTGAATGTTAAGAAAATTGCTCAATGAGAAATCCATGTCCATAGAGTAGCGGGGCGATCCATCAATATAGCGCATCTTGCACCCCCCGTGCAGAATGAGTCCGCGCATTTCTTGAGCACTAATAATTCGAAGAATCTCAAGGTGCAGAAACTCACGCACCGAATCTGAGGACTCATCTCGGCCCGTTCGGCGAACAAATTCTCTATATCGAATCTGTGCAGCGAATTCACTCATGACAATACTCCTTTAACAGACGACTGAACCTCTTCACCTTTGGCGACCGGGCAGCCAATTCGGCAAAACGATCTGCATTCAATGCGTCGGGCTGTAATCCCATATCCTCAAAATATGTGTATTCAGGAATGGCGGCCCGATCCAGGTAGATTCGATCAAGCAACGCTTTCTCTGCCGTTGCGACCCGGATAGAACCATGCTGAGACTCTTCCACCTCCCACCCCCAGTACAGGCTCGGAGGAATCTTAGACACCACAACTTCCGTACTTCTTAAATTAAATCCTCTGACACGACGTACGCATGCAAGATCGAGCCGGTAGATCCGATCCAACAGCATACCATGATAAGACATCGCCGACTCAAGACTGATATAGCCGTCAGGCACTAGCGAGCAGGCAGCTACCGGCGCGTTAACCTCGATATCCCTTACCAGGTATGCACCTCGCGTCACTCGCTCCAGCAATCCCTGCTTCTGCCAACGACTAATACTGACAAGGACCGACGACCATACTAATCCGTTACTAATCGCAAAGGCCTTGAAATCGCAGGTGCGAACCAGCCCTCCTCGATGAACCTTATATATATCCGCCATATTCATACAACCAAATATACATTAATATATAGTTGGATGCAACTATAAAGCGGGTATATTTACTGGATTACATTCTGGCTTCGCCAGCGTAACATGCTGCGCATCAGTTTACACAGACGTTCCTTCTCATTGTCATTGAGCAGAAACTGCCGGTCAACAATACGTGTCATACAATGATAATAGCCCCGCCCCTCTTCCTTCAGTCTTGCTGTTCGCATATTGCTCTCCCTTTTTCTAACTCAGGATCTGTTCCAGATATTCACCTCAGCACCATCCGGTCTGTCACGCTTAGTTGTCCGAAAAAGGGACTGAGATCCATTATGAGCTTCATGTCGTATTCGCGCCGTTCTTTCAGGCGTTTCCAAGGGTAGAACGTGAATTCAGTATAAGCACCACGTGGATCATCCCTGAAGCTTCTTGTCATCTTTAGCTTTTTCGAATCCTTTTCATAGATATTCAGCCTGGCTTTGTCACTTATGCCTGATTCTGGAATCAACCCCAGCTTCCCGACCGAGATTTTACCTCTAACGTGAGGTGGGTCACTCCGGTGATCCCATCGCCCCTTCAAGACCGGAGGCTGCAATAGGTGCACAACCTCAATATACACGGCGTCATTCATCGTCACATCCAAACTCCCTTTAAGCACAAATTTTGATTTTTGAGCTTTCTTCAAATCTTTTAAAATACAAGAAATCTCGACATCTACATCAAGATCCAAGTCGTCCCACAGGGAACGTGCCTTTATATCAATATCGGTCGACAGATCGACCTCACCATATTTCGATCTGAGAGAAACCGAGGGGAACACATACACACCAGCCCTTTTCCGACCCTTCAGACGAACAGGTTTGCCGTATCTGGCATGCTCCGGAATATATACATAGACATAGTCATGATGAGATAGCTTCTTGACGGAATCAAACACCAGATAGACGACTTCAGATGCTTTGCTCCCATATTGCAGTGCAGAATAACAGGCGTATTCCTTGGCCCTTAAATCTTTGATTGGCAAATCCATTCCTCGGGTTTTCTCAACTGCCTCATACTTCAACCAATCAACTTCTTCCCCCTGACAAATGGACAAAAAGGTGATTTGGCTGACAATCATCAATACCAGAAGTCTCTTCGCTCTCATAATCATCATTCAGCACTCATAATTCATCAATTCTCTTTTCTCCTACCTCCACAAATCCCGATCCAGAGTTCTATATTGGATAGCTTCAGCTATATGCTCACTCTTAATTTCTTCGCAAGCATCAAGATCAGCCATTGTGCGCGCAACTTTCAAAATCCTGTCGTAAGCTCTGGCACTGAAATGTAAGTCCGCCATAGCCGTACGAAGCAGCCCTTGAGCGTCGCCTTTGAGAAGGCAATATTTCTGGAGATCTTTAGAACTCATGCCGGAATTGCAATGTATATTTTTACGGTTCTTAAATCTCGCACTCTGTATCTTCCTGCATTGAACAACACGTGCCCGGACAACGCTCGAAGGCTCACCCTTCTCAAGTGATGAGAGCTCTCTGTACTCTATCGATGGGACCTCCACGTGAATATCTATCCTGTCCAACAGCGGTCCAGATATCTTGTTTCTGTAATTCTGTATTTCTCTCTGCGAGCACCTGCATTCCCTTTTCCTGTCGCCAAAATATCCGCATTTACAAGGGTTCATTGCTGCGACCAGCATAAATTGGCAGGGAAACGTTACTGTCCCAGCCGCCCGAGATATGGTAACATCCCCATCTTCCAGAGGCTGACGCATTACCTCCAGAACATTTCTGTGAAATTCGGGCAATTCGTCCAAAAACAGTACACCTCGATGAGCAAGACTAACCTCTCCTGGCACAGGATGAGCACCACCCCCAAGAAGTCCCGCATCCGATATAGTATGGTGTGGCGCGCGAAATGCCCTCTTAACAATCAACGCCTGGCGCGCCTTCAATACTCCCGCAATGCTGTGGATCTTTGTGGCCTCAAGAGCCTCTTCCAGCGGCATCTCTGGCAGAATAGAAACTATCCTCTTCGCAAGCATTGTTTTACCTGTTCCTGGGCTTCCTATCATGAGCATATTATGACCGCCTGCTACAGCAACCTCCATGGCTCTCTTTGCCTGTTCCTGCCCCTTTACATCAGAGAAATCATGCTCATAGTCACGATGAGACTCATAAAAGTCATTAACATCAATCTTATATGGTTTCTGATGCAATTCACCACTCACAAAATCAATCGCCTGTCGCAACGTTCTTACTGGATAGACATCAATGCCATCAACAACAGCCGCTTCAGCCGCATTGTCTGCAGGCACAATGATTCCTCGAATTCCTCTCTTGCGAGCGCATAAGGTTATTGGAAGAACACCCTTCACCCGTCGTACCTCACCACTCAACGCCAATTCACCCGTCATAGCTATTTCATTAAGCATAGACGCTTCACCATTCGCTCCTGTTGCGGCAATCATGCCTACGGCTATTGGCAAATCAAAACTGGGCCCCTCTTTCTTAATATCAGCCGGCGCAAGATTTATTGTTGTTCGACCTATACCCGGCCTGAATCCGGAATTTACAATCGCAGTATACACCCTGTCCTTGCTTTCTTTTACCGCCGCATCAGGCAGCCCAACTATCACAATAGCCGGATCTCCATGCCCTGCATTCACTTCAATCTCCACCATATAGGCATCCACCCCATACACTGCTCCGGAAAAAACGGTCTTTAGCATGATGTTTCCCCCGGCCCAGGACTATTGACTATGGACGGTGGACGGTGGAAAGAAGTCCGTGATTCAATACTGTTAATCAGACCGTATAGCGGCGCAAAGGTTCCATCAATTTGCTTTGTCAGTTCCTCAAAAGAATTTGCAGTGATATAAGCAAGATCTCTGGCAAGCAGCAAAAAGTATTCAGCCTCCTTGAGTGATGAATACGCTATATTGAGAAACTTTAAATAATCCCTAGGTGTCGACCTTGCGGACCCTTCCACAATATTTGATGGAACACTATATGCGGCTCTCCGAATCTGACTTGTCAGAGCAAATCGTTCGTCATCGGGGAATGATCTCGTAATGCCATAAATAGCAATTGCCAAATCATGCCCTCTCTGCCATGCAACTATCTTCTTATACCGTCTCATACTTCTCCCTCTCGTAGCCAACCGTCCCACCGTCCCACAGTCCACAGTCCATTAAATCTCATCATTCATCACTCCTAATTCATCACTTGGGTAAAGATTCTAGCAGAATCTTTACCCATCTGTCTGTCGGGGTAACCCTGATTTTTTCTGTAGGGATTTCCCCTACAAAGGCGTAAGGTTTTGGCTTAGGGAATGTGTAAGGTTTCACCTTACAGAGGGAGTAACGGACGCGGCATGTTAGTCTTTCAACTGAAAACGAAATGTGTATTCAACATCTTCCCCACCGACAGGAGCACCGGACTGAGAAATGAAAATCGCTTTATTCATCGCCTTTACAGCCGCCCTGTCCAGGGCATGATAACCGCTGGACTCAGCAATCAACACGTCGAGAGCATGACCGGAATCGCCCAAGACCGCCGTCACGACTACCACACCTTCTTCGCCCCTGATTCTCGACCCATATGGATATTGCGGCCTTATCGTACTTTGCGCCACCAGTTTACTATCAACACCCTTCTCAAGAAAATCCGCATTACGCTCCTCTTCCGGGGGCGGCTTGAGATGAACAATCTCTTCGATCAGCTTTAAAGGATACAATGCTTCAGCAGGCAACGGCAACACCGGCTCTTGAATCTCAGGCTCCACTTTTTTTACAACTGGAGGAAGAAGCGTGAGCTCAACGCTCGATTCACCCGTCTGAAAAACTGGCTGAACCAGACCGACCTTCATTCTGAAAAAACTGCCAGCACAGTAGCCTGCTGCCACATGAAGCAACAAAGCCAGAAGAAACGCTCGAATGAAATCTGATGTCCTGTTTCTTTTCACACGCTATTCCGCTGCTTCATTCCTTACCTGAAAAGAAACCGTATTAATATCCGCCCCCCGTAGAGCTGAAAGCAATTCTATCGCGACACCAAGATCGGCAGCCTTATCACCACTTATCAGCACAGGATAATCCATTTCTTTTACACGCTCAGCCGCCCTGACGACAGCCTCCCTGATATCAACAACGTCACCATCAATAGAGATTTCGTTTTCTGCAGACACCGCGATAATAATAGTCCTTAAATTCTCCGTAACACCAGCCGCAGACGGAAGATTTACCCTCACGCCCCTATACATAACCATTGAAAGCATGACGTAAACGAAAAAGACCAGAAGCAGGAAGACAACATCGATTAACGGAACAATCTCTATCCTGGCCCTTCGATTTTCGAATCCTGTCGTGACCTGCATATCGCGTTCCTAACTACGCCTGACGGCACTTTTCCTGTAGACTATCTCGAGCTCACTTCCAATTGCCTCAAGCAACTTAGCCGCACTCTGAACACGAGACACAAAGTAATTGTATGGCATCAACGTTACAAGAGCTATAGAGAGACCCGTGGCAGTTGTAATCAAAGCCTGCGCAATACCTCCCGTTACAGCTGCTGGATCTTCGATCCCACTGGCTCCAAGCAAATCAAACGATTCAATAATGCCAATTACCGTGCCCAATATTCCAAGCAAGGGTGCCATCGTGATTATCGTATCAAGAACCGTCAGACCTGATTTCATTTTCTCCACTTCTCGATTGGCAGCCAACTGCATCACATCGCTCAGACCATGCTCCCTGTGCTTAAGCCCCTCACCGACTACACGCATGATATAATTCTTATCTTCGGAACAGTTCTTAATAGCTGACAGATAATCACCTGACTCAGCAAGATCCAGCGTGTCAGTTATAAATCTTGCGCTATCCCTGTCACGCTCCCTGAACCAGAAACAAAATCGCTCAAGTGCAATTGTCACTGAAAGCAGTGAGCACACAAATAAAGGCCACATCACAAGGCCACCCCGTTCAAAAAGCCCAAAAACAAATTCCATCATAACCTCGCATTCCACTCTTATCATACATCTGCCACGCTAAAACCTGCGCATCTTATCTTTTATCGGCCTTGTATGCCTATCTGTTTGTCGCTCTCCACAATGACTGGCGATATTCAGAAGCACACCTACACATGCCATCGACATCAGCAAGCTTGACCCGCCATAACTTATAAAGGGCAATGCAATCCCCTTCGTGGGCGCACTACCCGTTACAACCGCTATGTTTATGAACGCCTGCGTGACGATCAACATTGTAAACCCAAACGCAGTAAGCTTGCCAAACAAATCGGGAGCCTTCAAGCTGATTAGCATACCACAGATCAAAAAACCCACATATATCAGTACAACCGCCAGAGATGCTATAAAACCAAGCTCTTCTCCAATTATCGCGAATATGAAGTCGGTATGCGCTTCAGGAAGATACAACTGCTTCTGAATGCTGTTCCCAAGCCCTACCCCCGACCAACCCCCATTGATGAATGCTATTTTAGCCTGATTCAATTGGTGCGCTTTCTCAATATACGCAGGATCCTCAGGATGAAGAAACGCCATTATTCTCGACCATCGAAGCTCATTCTGCATCACATATAAAAGGCCGAGGAATACACCTATGAGCGACGTAGGTAGCAGATAACTCAGTCTTGTTCCCGCAGCAAACATCATTGTAGCGCACACAACGCAAATCAGAACCGACGTCCCAAGATCCGTCTCGGCAAAAATCAGACCAACAAAAACAAGCATACCTAAAATAGGCATCACCAGACCTTCTACAAAATAATCGGCTTTTCGGCCCACATAGCTGAGCCATGCCGCCATGCCGACTACTATGGAAAACTTTGCAACCTCGGAAGACTGAAGAGTAAGCGGCCCCAGATGAATCCATCTGCTACTTCCCCCGACCCGAAGCCCTACCCCTGGAACAAATACTGCAATAAGAAGGAGGACTGACAGAATACCCAACGCAGGTGCTAAACGTTTCCAGTAATGATAATCAAATCGGGCACATGCAAGGCCCGCCAAAAGAGAAACCACTAACCAGCCAAGTTGTTTGTTAAGGAAATACTGAGGATTACCGAACGTCGCGGAGCCCTTGACGCTGCTGGTGCTGGCAAGTATGACTATACCCAGCGACAACAACACCACGACCAGACCAATCAGCGCACTTGACGTTTTCCGCATATCTACTCAGATAGAGGAATCAGCAGAACCTGTCCAGGCTTCAACTCCCCGCCGGCAACATTGTTAAACTCACGGATTTTCTCTTCACTGACAAGCCATTGCATGGAAATACGCCTTAAATCCTCACCCTTCTGGACAACATGTTTTTCAGTGATGACCGCCCTCGTTTTGTTGGATACAGGTTCCTTTGCAGTTACAGATACGGCCTGAACCGACGCCGCGGCTGAACCGACCGGAAGAGCACCTACTGTCTTTATTGTCTTAACGGGAGCCATTGTGATTTCTTTCGCAGAACTTTTCTTCGCCAGTTGCGCAACATTCACTCCGGGAATAATCAGTTTCTGTCCGACTACAATCCGCTCACCCTTGACCCCGTTTGCCTGTCGAATGTCATCAACCTTAACACCGTACTTCTGCGCAATGACACCAAGACAATCACCAGGCCGCACAACATACGAGCCACCAGGCGTAGCCGATTTCTTAGCAACTGACTTTCTTGAAGAAGTCGCCTTCTTAGAAGCGGCACTCACGCTCACCTTACCCGGCAAAACAAGTCGCTGCCCTACTCTGATGATATTCTTATTGCTTATCCCATTAAGAGAAACTATTTCAGACACCGACACACCATATCTGTAAGCTATGCTGGATATAGAATCTCCAGACTTAACAGTATAGGGTGTTGTCTCGGACGGCCAAACTATTGCAGCAGGTTTTATCGTAGGCTTTACATCTTCGACACCTACTCTAGTCGGGGGCATCATTGGCGAAGCAATGTCTGTCGATCTCTGCGGTCTCGTTGTACCGCAACCCTGAATCAAAACGATACCTCCAATCGCAAGACAATGTGCAAGTACAACAATTCCGAAAATGGCTGATGTTTTCATAATATCAAGTCTCCTTCTGTATTATTTGCTTAAATTTACGGCCTCTGTCCTTATAATTCTCAAACTGATCAAAACTGGCACAACCAGGGGAGAGCAATATAATTTCGCCTTCAGACGAATCACTGTGCGCCATGCGAAGCGCATTTCTCAAGTCGCCGCATTCCCTGCAATCAACGGCATCACTCCAAGCCTCGTTCAGTTCTGCAGAAGCTTCACCGATAAGATATATGGTCTTTACCCTTTTGGCTAGTACTTCTTTAACTTTATCAGAACTTTTTTCCTTCAACTGCCCTCCCGCGATAAGCAGGACGCCCTTCCCCGCCATTTCCAGGCCTGCCAGCATCGCCGTAAGATTAGTTGCCTTGGAATCATCCACGAATCGAACACCGTCAAAAGTCCCCACATTCTCCATCCTATGAGGCAATGGCTCGAAATTCATGATCGAATCGGCAATATCATCAGCCTCTATTGCGCATTCCTTAAGTACTGCAGCGCCCGCAGCTGCCGTAAGTCCTAAAATTGAATTGTCAAAATAGCTCCCCGCTATGTCTATTTCTTTCATCTGCCCGTTCTGTGCCCAACTGATTTTCCCTGCATCAAATCCAAAATCTACCTCGCCGTCCAATCCAAAGGAGACCCATTTGTTCTCTCCGGAAGACAACGTCTTGACAGCCTCCAATTCGGACGACAAGACTATTCCTGTTCCATCCTCCTGCATACCGCTAAACAAACGCGCCTTCATAGCCATATAAGTCTCCATATCGCCATGTCTATCCAGATGATCAGGCTGAACATTTAACAGCACTCCTATCCTGGGACTGAATGCATCCACCTTCTCAAGCTGAAAAGAGCTTACCTCCAATACAATAACATCAAGATTCGTCGTGTCCTTAGCTACCGCACAAACCGGGGTCCCATAATTTCCCGCAACTACAGTCCTGAGACCAGACCGCCCCAGCGCATCACCGCACAACTTAACCATTGTGCTTTTCCCGTTCGTCCCCGTCACAGCCACTATCGGGCACTCGCAACGGCTCGCACCCAACTCCAATTCAGAAATCACAGGCATACGCCTTTCCGCTGTCTCGACCCATTCGGCGCTCGCCGATATTCCCGGACTCACGACGCAAAGGTCAAAATTCCCCGACGGCAACTCATCGCAACCAAGCTGAACCTCTGCACCCGCATCCAACAATTCTCTTTTTCTTTCATCAAGAACAGCACTCATCGAGGCGTCCACCGCCATCACTTCAGTGCCCTCAGACAAAAGCAGTTTCGTGGCTTCGACGCCGCTTACACCAAGCCCCAGCACCAACGCTTTGTTATAACCATCAAGCATACAACCATTAACCCTTTCAGCCGTAGGCTGAAGCTATCTCATCTTCAATGTCAAAATCCCAAGCAATGCAAAGATAATCGAAAGTATCCAGAATCTCACTACCACCTGAGTCTCACTCCATTTCTTAAGTTCAAAATGATGATGAAGAGGCGCCATTGCAAATATTCGTTTTCCTGTCAGCTTAAACGACATTACCTGCAGTATCACACTCATGGCCTCAATCACAAATACACCGCCTACGATCACCAGCACTACTTCCTGCTTTATCAATACTGCAACCATGGCTATGGACCCTCCAAGAGCAAGACTGCCTGTGTCCCCCATAAACACCTGTGCGGGATGACAATTGAACCACAAGAATCCCAGACACGAGCCCATGAGACATCCGCAAAAGACAGCCAATTCACCCGATCCCGGCACATACGGAACATTCAGATAACCCGAAAAAATTGCATGCCCCGCAACATATGACATAATCAAATAGGACAGGGCTACCGAACTACTGCACCCTATTGCCAACCCATCAAGCCCATCAGTCAGATTAACCGCATTTGAACACCCGACAATAACACCTACCATAAAAATAAAAGTGACAATCAAGCCCATATCGTTCACCAAAGGCTCCTTGAGAAATGGAACCATGAGCTGGCGCAAGAGAACCCTGGACTCCGGCATGGAGTTCAGTGCATATACTATAACTCCCGTCCAAATCAGTTGAAGCGCAAGCTTGACCCGTGACCGTAAGCCCTTTGATCTTTTTTTTGATATCGACCTGTAGTCATCCCAGAACCCAACAAGCCCCATATAAAAGAGTGTAAGAAGAACCAGCCATGTATTTATATTGTTCAGCGCCCCCCAGAGAAGCATGGAAAGTGTTATTGACGCTATTATAATTATCCCGCCCATGGTCGGCGTCCCCTCTTTATTCGCGTGCATCTCATACAATGCGGGTGCCTCAGCATTGCGAATAATCTGCCCCATCTTGAATCTTTTTAATGCCGCAATAAGGTACGGTCCTATTATCACACTTATAATAAATGCCGTGCCCGCACCGGCAACCGTTCGCACGGTGACATACTTCAACACCCTCAAAGGTGTTAACGACCAAGCCAGTTCGTTTATCTGGTATAAATAATAAATCATCTACCTACTCCACCTGATTATTCATCGCCCCAAAGCATCAGACTCGGAGGGTCGCCATTAGGCACAACCTCTTTATTCAGACTCCGTATATTCCTGACATTCTGTTCCTCATATGCTTTTTGAAGCTTCTCCATGCTTCGTACTACCCCTCGGCCACTTGTTTCCATGTCGCCATTCTGATATTCAGAGTTGATCTTAACCATTGTGTCACCTCCTGACAAATAGGATTACTCACACTTTATTCCAAATGCATCTGCACCGTCTCCATTATTTCCTCCAACTTCATGCTCCTGGATGCTTTCAGCAAAACTGCGTCACCATTATCAATATTCTTTTCGAGAACTTCAGCAGCTTCAGCATTATTCACACACATGTATATTCTATCGGAATCATAGCCAGTTGTTTCGATACCCCTGGATATCATATCGCCAAATCCGCCTATCAGAACGACCCCACCCCAATTCCCTTCTCCAACATATTCACCCAATCGCACATGCTCACTAGACTGCATCCGGCCGAGCTCGCTCATCCCGGCAAGGACAAGCCATTTATCGCCATCAACAGCCTCATCCTCAAATGCGCTGATTGAAGCGCGCATACTTAAAGGGTTCGCATTATATGCATCATTAATCATCGTGATATCACCCATTTTTACTTTCTCCCATCTCATTGACATTGGTTTATAGTTTTCAAGAGCTGCTTTAATCCGTTTCCATCCAACGTTCTGCCCTCTAGCAATAGCCACCGCCATCAGCGCATTAATAATATTATGACGTCCGGGTACAACCGGAGAAAACAACATCTCTTCGCCTGAAAATACTTCTTTTACCAGGACCTTTCCCGTCCCCTCGATAATCACATAGTTATAGTCTGTGTTCTTCGATTCCGAAACCGTGATCACCTTTTCTGTCGCCGCCTGCTTAACCAGATCATAATAATCATCATCCGCGTTCAAAACAGAAACGCCATCCTCTGGTAAAGAACGAAGCAAGTCGCTCTTTTCATCCGCAATCGCTTCAACCGAATCAAAGAACTCTATATGGACAGGCCCGACATTCGTCACCACCCCCCAATCGGGCTTCAGTATAGAACATAAATCAGCGATCTCACCCGGATGATTAGTTCCTAATTCAAAAACCCCCCTCTCTGTAGCTCGATCCATCTTCAGAATGCTCATCGGCAACCCTATATCGTTGTTCCAATTTCCCAAAGTGCTAGCCGTCTCAAAAGAACTTTCAAGGATTTGAGCAGTCATCTCCTTGACAGTTGACTTACCGGCACTTCCCGTGACAGCTATTATGTCAGGATCGACCTTTTCCCTATATCCTCTGGCGATATCAAGCAACGCTGCCCTAGTATCATCCACAACAAGCAAAGGTGAACCCCTAAGCTTAACATCCGACTGATCTCCCGATTCCGAATCCAGCGATGCTTGAAACCACGCTCTATTGACTATCGCGCCGCAGGCTCTCTTGCGTAGAGCATCACCAACAAAATCATGCCCATCATATTTCTCTCCCTGTATCGCAACATACAGATCATTCTTATTGAGCGTACGCGTATCCTTTGAAAACCCCACAACTCGAGGCGGCTGCAAGCTTACCCACTCGCCGCCACTCCAAAGCGCCAGATCACCCGCTGTATATCTAATATCCATTCTCTCGCTCTCTTGTCGCGGCAGAGTGCTTGCATCCCGAACTTGATTCGGGGCCGAAGGCGACGCCGGATCACTCTTCACTCCCCAATTGCCTCTTGAGCCACCTGCCTGTCATCAAACGGCACTGTTGTATTCAACATTTCCTGAAAACGCTCATGACCCTTCCCCGCTATCAGAAGGACATCACCCTCCTGAGCCATACCAACACCCTTGATGATTGCATCACGCCTATCCTCAATAATCTCGTAATTGCAAAACCCGTTAAATCCTGACTTAATTTCATCCAAAATTACCGATGGATCTTCTCCTCTAGAATTATCTGACGTAAGAAACGTATAATCCGCAATCGAACCCGCAATCTTACCCATAGCCGGCCTCTTACTACGGTCTCTGTTCCCTCCACATCCAAAGACAACTATCAGTCTGTTTTCTGTAATCTCTCTGAGCGTAAGTAAAACTTTCTCAAGAGCATCATCCGTATGAGCGTAATCCACGAACACCTGAAAGCCACCGCGATCTGCCCTGATTACTTCAAGCCGGCCTGGAATATTAGCTACTGACGACAAAACCTCCGCAATCAGATCAAGGTCTATACCCGCAGCACCACAAACCGACGCAACAGCCAGCATATTACTGACATTGTACCTGCCAAGCAGATTGGACTGAATACTCGCCTCGCCCCATGGCGACTGTATGACGAACCCCGTACCCTGCGCTGACAACCGAATCTCTGCTGCCGTAACTTCCGCCGTTTCCTCCAGCCCGTAGGAAATCTTCTCTGCAGTAATATCTTCACAGGCAAGCAATTCTCTACCACGAGAATCATCAGCATTAATAATGGCAACAGAACTTTTCGCCCCCCTGCCGAGCCCGAGAAACAGCTTCTTTTTCGCTTCGAAATACTCATCCATTGTGCCGTGATAATCCAAATGATCCCTGCTTAGGTTAGTAAAGACCGCTATGTCATAATCCACAAACGCCACCCGCTTCTGATCAATTGCATGGGACGAGACCTCCATCACCACACTCTTGCATCCAGATTTTAGCATTTCTGCCAACATTGCCTGAAGATCAGGGGCGTCCAACGTCGTTCTCACCGCGGGAATCACACGTTCTCCCACTCGATACTCAACGGTTGTCATTAAACCTGGATTCATATCTGCCGCCTGGAAAATACTATGAACAAGGTAAGCTATGGTTGTCTTGCCATTCGTGCCGGTAATGCCGGTCATCTGCATTGAGTCCGCGGGGCTTCCGTAGTATTTGCACGATATTTCGGCGAGAGCCTGCCGTGCATCCTCAACGACAACCTCAAGACCTCCCGTCGTCTTGCCACCCGCAGCCCCCTCTCTGACAACCGCAACAGCACCTCGGTTCACAGCCTCTTCCACGAAATCAACGCCATCGTCCCTGCTACCACGAATCGCCACATATATGCAACCAGGCTTTACCTTTCTGGAATCGTTGGTCACGCCAGATATTCTCTCACCCAAACTCAAAAACATTTCTTCAATATTCACAATACGCTTACCTTTGCGCTACTTCTGTCCATGTTGCCGGCTGTATGTCGAAATAACTTACCGTCTGATCAACAATTTCACGGAATGCGGGTGCCGCCACCACTCCACCGGCATGAACACCTTCAGGTTCATCAACAACAACAATCACGCCTATCTGCGGATTCTCAGCCGGAACAAAACCAACAAACGACCCCACCCAGGCAGAATAAGTTCCGTCCTTTACTTTCTGAGCAGTCCCAGTCTTACCCGCCACCGTAAATCCATCAATCCTTGCCCTTCTTCCCGTACCCCCGTTTTCAGTGACCGTAGCCAGGATCTTTGCCATCTCGTTTGCTGCAGTAACTCCAATAGGCCTGTTGACGACTTTCGGTCCTCCGCGATAAATAACTTCGCCATCACCACTGGTAATCTGTTTGACCAGATAAGGCTTCATCCTGTAGCCGTTGTTGGCTATCGTGCAGAATGTATTGAGCACCTGTAGCGCTGTTACGGAATATGCCTGCCCGAACGCAATGCGTGTGGGACAGATTTTGGACCATCTCTTTATAGGCGCAAGAACACCAGCCTCTTCACCGGGCAACTCTATCCCCATCCTGTCACCAACACCAAATTGCTTCATGTAGTCGTACTGTAGCTTCCGCCCCATCATCAACGCAATCTTAGCTGTCCCAATATTGCTCGACTTCTTGATGATGTCCGCCACACTCATAATGCCATACGAGTGACCTCCATCCGTAAGCACCCTTCCCCCATAGAACCACTGCCCATTCTCACAATCAATCATCGTAGACGGCGTGATGACACCTGCGTTCAGTGCTGCGGCAATAGTCAAAGCCTTCATGGTTGAGCCTGGCTCAAAGTTGACTCCTATCGCCCTGTTTAATTTAAGATCGGAGTCCGCAGTACGAAAATCATTAAGATTGAACGACGGACGACTCGCCATTCCAAGTATTTCACCAGTTTCTATTCTTTGGACAATAGCCCATGCACCTTTGGGATTGTGTTTTGCGACCACCTCATCCAATGCCTTTTCCACCATGTACTGAATATTTTGATCAATCGTCAATGTAACATCAGCACCTTCCATGGCCGGAATATATGTGCCTCGCTTCGTGTACAGCTCGCGCCGCCGAGCATCGACCTTACTCTCAAGCAATCCAGGCGACCCCCGGAGATAACTGTCAACCCTTTGCTCCACTCCAAGACTGCCCACGCCCTCATAATTAACAAATCCGAGAACATGACTCATAAAATTGCCCTGAGGATAATACCGAACCGTCTTGTCCTGCATAAACACGCCATCAACCTTAAGCTCCTGTATGTTCGCAATCCTGTCTTCATGAACATATCTCTCTACATACGCAAACTCCTTTACAGAGCGTTTTCTTATGTTCTGAGCAATCTTATTGGCATCTTTCCCAAGGTTTCTTGCGAGCAATGCAGAAACCTCATCTACAGTTTCATTTTCGACAAGTGTCTTAGGACTGACACAAACATCTTTTACACCAAGATTCATCGCAAGAATATTATCCCCACCCTTACAATCAAATATGTAACCACGCCCCGCGATTATCGTACGCTCAATCGCCCGTTTTGACTGCTGGTGACCACCTAAATGCAAAAAGGCCAGGCGAAAGCCCAGCCCTCCAAGTGCCACCAAAAGCATGGTCGCGCTCACAAATGCACGTATATAGAACCCACGGCTACTCATTCATCACAACCCTATCCAGTTTGGCATATCCATTACGATACTCACTGTTATCATACAATCGAACAATCTGGTCGCGGCGAGGCCAACTCATCACCATTCCATTCTGATTAAGTACACGCTCCAGATTTCTCGGTGATTTCATTCGACTCCACCGGTACTCTTCATTTAGATATCTCTTTACCAGAATCTTTTTCTTTCCCTCTTCCTTCTTTATCTCACGACCCAGCATCTCACAACGAGAGCCCAACCAGAGATAAGCCAAAGCAAACACAGAAACTATCACCACGAACCCTGCGAAAGGTGCCGGAAACACAAACCCATCAACCTTCTTTTTGTTGCGCTTTCTCCTTGCCATTCTTAAAGCCTTTCTCTTTACACTCGTTCAGCGACTCTCAGCTTTGCCGATCTCGCCCTTGAATTTCTTTCAATCTCTTCGGAAGACGGTTTTACAAACTTTCTTGTGACAAGCTTGACTACAGGCTCTTCGCCAACCCAAGCACTGCCGCCAGCCTGTAACGATTCCCATCTTCCCACATGCTTCTTAAAAAACTGTTTTACTATCCTGTCCTCCAGGCTGTGATAACTGATCACCGCAAATCGCCCGCCCGACGGCAACAGGCCAAGACCAGAAGCCAAACCACTTTCCAGCACCTCCAACTCCTTGTTTACATATATTCTCAGTGCCTGAAAAACCCGTGTAGCGGGATGAATCCTTCCGCGCCGCCCACCAAATACCTTCTCAACAAGCTCGGCCAACTGGCCCGTAGTCCGAATCGGCCCATTCTTCCTCTCACGCACAATCGCCCTGGCAACAGGCATTGAACGTCGTTCTTCACCGTATTTTCTAAATATATCAGCCAGTTCCATCACATCCGCAGTATTAACTATGCTTTCAGCCGACATATCTTCCTCCATATTCATCCGCATATCCAACGGACCATCATTTCTGATGCTGAATCCTCGCCCCCCAACATCCAACTGCTCCGAAGAAACGCCCAGATCCAGCAAAATTCCATCAACACGATCCAACCCGTTCGCCCGCGCCTTCTCCCCTATCTCCGAGAAATTCCCATGTACGACCTTTACCCTGTCGCCAAACTCATCCAATCTTTTGCTTGTCCGCTCAACCGCTTCCGTATCCCTGTCTATCGCAAGAACAAAGGACCCTTCCTCCGCCTTTAACATTGCCGCAGAGTGACCACCGCTTCCTGCCGTTCCGTCGACATAGACCCCGCCATCCTTCACATCAAGAAGCTCAAGCACTTCACTCACTAATACCGGAACATGCGCCATACAACCTACTGCCTACTGCCTATTGCCTATTGCCTAAATTAGAAATCTATATATCTGCCTGCCTCCGCAAGCTGAGCCTGATCAATCTCACCAGTATCAGGACGGTTTTCAGGCTTCCACAACTGAAACTTCGCCATGGCACCAACCATCAACACCTGATCCTCTAAACCCGCAAATTCCAACAACCTGTCCTTAACCCTGATTCGCCCCTGCCCATCCCACGAAACCAAGTCAGACGCCGAACCTAAAATTCTCGCAAACTCCATCGCCTTCCTGTCAGACATGGAGTGCTTGCGCATCTTCTCCATCTTCTCCGCCATCACAGCCGCAGGGAAAACGTTCAAACACTTATGATAAAAATCAGGAAGCACAAAAAGCCCCTGCGGACCACTTACCTGCGTCCGCCATTCGGAAGGTATTGTCAGCCGTTTCTTAGGATCCAACGAATGCTGAAACTCCCCGAAAAACACACCTAACCCACTGGCTACACTATGCACATTACTGTCAGAACTGCCCATCTTAACCCCTTTCTTGACACAATACACCACATTGACCCACCGATGTCAAACTATTTTTGAGGTTTTTCTGCTTTTTTTGATAACTAGAGCGTTTTAGCACCTTGCCTTTTAGGCTCATTTAAGGCATATTGCTCCACTTATGAGCAAAAAACGCAAAATCACGCTTACAGCAGCCCTTCCGTACGCGAACGGAGAAATCCATATTGGACATTTGGTGGAATATCTCCAGGCTGACTTCTGGACTCGGTTTCAGAAATTGCGCGGTCACGAATGCCTCTATTTCTGCGCCGACGATACTCACGGGACACCCATTATGATGAGAGCCCGCCAAGAGGGCATCACCCCAGAAGAGCTGATTGAACGCAACCACAAACAACATGTCCTCGACTTCACTGATTTCGGAGTGGATTTCGACAACTATTTCACAACCCACTCGGATATCAACAGGGAGTTCTGCAGCGTTCTATACGAACATATAGAAAAGAACGGACATGCCGACATAAGATCTATCAATCAAACATACTGTAATCATGACAATATCTTCCTGCCAGACCGCTTTGTCAAAGGCACATGCCCAAATTGCAAGGCCAACAACCAATACGGCGACTCATGCGACAGCTGCGGCTCGACTTACGCCCCTTCCGAACTAATCGACCCCGCTTGCTCAATCTGCGGCAACACACCAACCACAAAGGAATCTGAACATATATTCTTCAAACTTAATGACTTTAAAGAGTACCTTACCAATTGGCTTCCCACACACACACCAAAGGAAACCGCGAATAAACTGATGGAATGGTTCGATGAAGACCTCAAGGACTGGGACATTTCCAGAGATGCACCGTATTTCGGATTTGAAATACCTGGCCATCCGGGAAAATTCTTTTACGTATGGCTCGACGCGCCCGTCGGCTACATGGCGTCAGCCAAGGACTGGTGTGATAAAAACAACCGGACTTTCGAGGAAATATGGAATGCAGATGACAGAGAACTCTATCACTTCATAGGCAAGGATATTGTCCGCTTCCATTGCCTGTTCTGGCCATCTATTCTCGATAACGCCGGATTTAAAACCCCGGACCAGGTGTTCGTACACGGATTTCTTACCGTTAATGGCGAGAAGATGAGCAAGTCTAAAGGAACTTTCATTAATGCACGCACATACCTGAACCACCTGGACCCGCTGTACCTGAGATTTTATTACGCGTGCAAATTAAACTCATCTTCGGATGATATCGACCTTAACTTCGACGATTTTATCGCGCGCGTAAATTCAGACCTTGTAGGCAAGATAACCAATCTAGCGTCCAGAGGCGCCCAGATGCTTAACAAGCACCTGGAGGGTAGAATAGGTGATTTGGATGAAGACGGAAAAGCCCTGGTCGATAACGCCCGGGCAAAGTCCGAAGAAATAGCCGCACATTATGAAGCACGCGATTTCAGCAAGGCTCTGGTAATCATTCGAGATATTGCAGATGAAGCGAACAGATATTTTGACGAAAAGGAGCCATGGAAGGCAATCAAAGCGGACCCGGAATCCGCACGCCCTATCCTCTCCGCAACCTTAAACCTTTTCAGACTTATCGCAATATACCTTAAACCGATATTGCCGGAGTACGCGGAAAAGACAGAAACACTGTTTAACGAATCCGCCTTCAACTGGCAATCGGCCCAAACTGTTATCACAAACCACCAGATTGAAAAATACGAATATCTGGCGTCGAGGATAGACCCCAAACAGGTCGACAAGATTATTGAAGAAACAAAGCACGAACTTGCGGCGGACAAAAAGATCAAAACCCAGCCACAACAGTGAAAACAGACAAACTAACCAAAGAACGCGCCGTCCAAATCATCCTCAATGCCTTCCACAATGTAGAAGCAATATGGAATGACTCAAACTCACGAAAGCAACAACTGCGGGAACTCCGAAGTCTATTGTCGCAAATGAACAGCGAGAAGGACCTCAACATCCCGTTTCTCACACGGCTCCACAAACACATTGACGAGAACATATCTCTAGAACAACTCTGGACATTGATGGTGCCCGTTGAACGAGAACATTCCAGAACCAATATTGTCGACGAGGATTTTCTCATCACCACCGACGACAGCACATCAAAACACTCACACATGCCTGTTTCCGTAGTGCTGGACAACATCAGATCCTCTTTCAATATTGGCGGCATCTTCCGAACAGCAGATTGCGCGGGACTCGAAAAGGTTTACCTGTGCGGTTATTCTGCAACACCCGACCAGCCCAAGGTCCAGAAGTCTTCGATGGGAACCCACAATTCCATGCAATGGGAAAAACAACAGAACATTCTGAATCTAATTAAGCAGATGAAGATGAATTCAATCCAGGTCGTTGCGCTCGAGACAGTATCGTCGGCAACAGCGCCAGAAGACGCCGACATACAGTTTCCATGCGCCATACTGGTAGGCAACGAGCGCTTCGGGCTGGACAGCAATATCCTCGCTGAAGCAGACATTATAGTAAAAATTCCGGTATATGGAGAAAAGAACTCGCTTAACGTGGTATCCGCTTTCTCAATATGCGCCTACGAAACCAGAAAAAAATGGGAAGCAAGAGAACGGTAGTCAGAATTCAGAGCCCATCATCCTCTTATCCCTAAGCCTATCATCATCCTCACCTCTGCGTCCTCTGCGTCTCTGCGCGATGCCTTCCCTCTAGAACCAATCATCTCCCTACAGTAGACTCAACGCATCCATATCAACCGACACCTGAACTTTTGGCGGAAGATTGAAACTGTTCATAACCTTTGTGACTGTTGACGCAATCTTTGAAGCCGATTTAGCCCTAAGCATCACCTGATATCGGTAATTGCTTTTTGCCTTACTAAGCGGCGCAGGCACCGCCTCAGATATGATTGCACTATTCAAAAATGCCTTCTTCAGCTCCCTTGCCAATGCAGAGGCACAAAATGACACCTTGCTCTCAGATGGGCATCTTAACGTTATACACATTAGATGCGAGAAAGGTGGGTACAACAGCTCTTTTCGAAACTCCAGTTCCTGATCACAAAACCCATCGTAATCCAACTCTCGCGCAGACTGTATTGCAGTATGATGCGGAGTATACGTCTGAACAATCACCTCGCCCATCTGCTCACCGCGCCCTGCCCGGCCAGCCACCTGCGCTATCAATTGAAACGTGCGCTCACTCGCCCTGAAGTCAGGCATATGCAAACTCAAGTCAGCATAAATAACACCCACCAGAGTAACGTTCGGAAAATGCAAGCCCTTGGCAATCATCTGAGTACCAATCATAATATCTATCTTTCCAGCTCTGAACGCCCCTAATATTCTGTCGTGCGAATTCTTCGCAGTCGTCATATCAGAATCCATTCGCTGAACACGAGCATGAGGAAAAAGCTTACCCATAATCGACTCTATCCTCTGCGTGCCAATACCAGAATACTTAAACTGTGGGTCATTGCAGGAGGGACATCTATTCAACACCTTCCTCGTCGAACCACAAATATGACATCGCAAAGACTCGTCACTTCTGTGATATGTTAGCGAGACACTGCAGTTTTCACACATTGCCGTGAATCCGCATTGGGGACATGTAAGTGATGTTGCAAAACCGCGTCTATTAAGAAATAGTATTGTCTGCTCCGCCCTTTCAATCCTTGAACGAATAGCTTCAATAAGATCTTTTGAGAACACACTAGGTCTCCCCTGTGCTTCTGCCTCTCTTCGCATATCAAGAATCCTGATAGCCGGCATTTTCTTATCATCGACACGCTTGGTCAAGCTGGATAACAGGTATTTACCCATCCTGGCATTGTGCCACGATTCCAATGCCGGTGTCGCAGAACCCAGAACCACGGGGCAGCCTTCCATATGTCCACGCATAACCGCGATATCCCTGGCGTTATATCGAGGCATATCCTCCTGTTTGTAGCTGTGCTCATGCTCCTCATCCACGACTATCAACCCCAGCTTCTTAACGGGCGCAAAAACAGCCGAGCGGGCACCAATAACTATATCAGCCTCGCCGTCATTGAGCCGATGCCATTCGTCGTGGCGCTCCCCCTCAGAAAGATGACTATGAAGGACAGCTATTCGATCACCAAATCGAGCCTTAAAGCGCCATACCGTCTGAGGCGTGAGAGCAATCTCAGGCACAAGCACTATCGCCGTCCGGCCGAGCCGTCTAACCTCAGCGATAGCCTGCATATAGACTTCCGTCTTCCCGCTCCCGGTCACACCGTGAAGAAGGATAGTCCGATTACCTTCATTCATCGCCTCGAGGATCAATTTTAATGAATCAGCCTGCTCAGGCATAAGATCAAGCGGTTTCGAAGGAAGAACCGTCTTATTGTCCGACGGGTTGCGGCCTACCTGCTGAGTAAAGATCTCAACAATACCCTTCCTCTGTAGAGTCTTAACCGGCGCTGATGTGACGCCTGTCTTGTCCATCAAAACGGACAGAAGAGATTCTCCTTCTGTCTTCAGAAAATCTACAATCTGCTGTTGCTTTTCCGTAGGCTTCACCGATGCTGCAATATCAGCCCAATTCTCGACCAACCGGACAGCAAGTTGCTCGCGATGACCTTTATCACTGCGCCGAACAGCCGCAGGAAGCATTGTCTGAATCACCTTCCCCAGCGGAGAGCAATAGTACGACGCCATCCAGCGAGCAAGTTCGATGTGGCAGGCCGAGAGTAGCGGCCGAGAGTTAGAGATGCTTTTTATTTCCTTCAGATTTGGAAAGCGGCTCTTATCCGAAAAGCCCACCACATAGCCATCGGCAAATCTCCGCCCGCAAGGCACAACCACACTGGATCCCAACTCAAGAGAATCGGCCAGAGCGTCAGGAACAAGATAATCGAGCTGAAGATCAGGGCTCGAATCAATTATGACTTTCGCAACCTTTTTCATAGACTCTCAACTGCATAAAAAAACCGGGAGCATAACGCTCCCGGTTTAAAGTATACTACTTCAAACTCTATCTTTCGCTATAATGCCCCAGTTTAGTGCCATCGGCATCGGCAGCTGTCGTCATGTCATATATCAATGTCGTCGAGCCGATAATATTAGTGGCGCTATTCGGGTCACTCGATCTAATCCAATCAACTGTCCTGATGCCAAGTACCGACCCATCACAGAACAGAAAATGCCCAACACCCTTTGATGAGGCTGGTGTCGTCGAATCGATAGTATCACCATGATTACCGCCAAAAGTGGTAAGACCGCTCTGAACTTGGCCGTCAGTACCTAGGGAACCGTTTTTATCCATGGCATGCACCTCATAAGGCCTAGACGCGCCAGATCTATATGCCAAGAAATAACTGCAGTTATTTTTCAAGAAGTCAGTAGCGGACATACTTGCAGCAATTTCACCTGATACACCGGGAGAAACAGGTGCACTAGGACAAATATAGAGTCTTGGAGAGCCAGCAAATTCGGTCATACCTCTGGCGAGCTTCCCAGCTGTTCCGGGTTGTAGGGCCGCAGCTTCTCCCTCATCATAAAAGTGTACAGGGTATGCACCATCCAGATCCATTGCGTGGATAGCCATGGATTTGCCTATAGATGAAAGGTTGGCTTGGCATTTAGCACGGTTAGCACGCTCTTTAGCCAACGCTATAGCAGGCAGAATCATACCGGCGAGAACACCTATAATCGTAATAACAACAAGCAACTCAATCAGTGTAAACCCGCTTAACCCAAGTTTCTTCCATACCTTACGCATAACGTCTCTCCTAATTAATTATACTGCACACAAAATCGTCGTAATTGACTTGAACATTAGCCTTTATCCCCAATTCGTCAAGCTTTTTTTTAGCTCTTATGTCCATTTTGGAAATTGTGTGTAAATCCTCCTTCGCCAAGGCTACGGCGGGACTAAAGAAGAAATTCGCCCTGCAAAGAGAAAAGTTTAACCACGAATAACACGAATGTACACGAATAATGCCCGGCAGCATTGCGCTTCGCGCGCGATACAACACACAGAGCATTGATATTGCAAGCTGGCTTGCATATTCAATGCCCTGTGTGCTTGTAGCCCGATGATCATCGGGCTTTGCTGCCGGGCTCAATCTGATGCATTTCCCATTCGTGGAAATTAGTGTTATTCGTGGTTACTTTTAGTATATGTGGAAAATACACACTTATCTTGATAGGGCCATCTATTTATTATATCCCATCCAACACAACTCACACTCAGAGTATCAGCATACAATCGCCATAGCTGTAAAACCTGTATTCTTTCTTAATCGCCTCTTTATACGCATCAAATATCAAATCACGCCCAGCAAGCGCAGACACCATCATTATAAGAGATGACTTAGGCAGATGGAAATTGGTCAGCATGACATCGACAACCTTAAACTCATATGGTGGATAGATGAAAAGTGTCGACCGCCCCTCTCCTTGTTCAATAGACCCCGACATTGCAGCGGTCTCTAATGTCCGGACCGTGGTACTTCCCACCGCAACAATTCGTCCGCCCGTTGACTTCACACTATTTATCTCGCCGGCAGCCTGACCGGAAAGAGAGTACCGTTCTGATTCCATCACATGTTCCTCAAGGGTCTCGACCGACACAGGCTTAAAGGTTCCAGGCCCGACATGAAGCGTAACCTCTCTTCTCCCTACGCCCTTCCCTGAAAGCAAATCCAACAACTCATCCGTAAAGTGCAAACCCGCCGTAGGCGCAGCCACCGATCCCCTGTGTTCGGCGTAAACAGTCTGATAACGTTCTTTATCCATCTCTACGAGAGGGATGGTTGATGTGCTGTAATCACGTTTTATATATGGAGGGACGGGTGGATAACCTGCTTCCTCAAGAATATCAAATAATGGTGACTCGCTGAAAAATTCGGCTGTTATTCGCTCTCCGCGGACTTCAAGGACTATCGCCTCAATCTTTCCATCTGCAAGCTCCAGCTTTTCACCAACTTTTGGCCTGCTCCTGGCTTTGAGAAAACAATCCCAAGAGGAGGAGAATGATGAATGATGATTAATGAATGATGAATCGTGAACCTCTTCCACCAGGAGGAGTTCGATTTTGCCTCCGGTGGCTTGCCTGTGACCAAAGATGCGCGCGGGAAATACCTTGGTGTTATTTACGACGAGAAGGTCGCCGGCATCGAGATATTCAGGGAGATCTGAGATGCGCCTATGCTCAAAGGTTCCTGACTGACGATGAACAACCATCATGCGCGACGTGCCGCGTTCAGAAGGAGGTTCCTGGGCTATAAGGCCTGCAGGGAGATCATAATCAAATTCAGAAGTCTTCATTCACCAATGATCTTAACTAAGACACGTTTCTTTCGTTTGCCATCGAGCTCGTAGTAGAAAATACATTCCCATGGCCCGAAGTCTAACTGTCCGTCAGTAATCGCGACAACCACTTCTCTGCCCATTATCGTACGCTTCAGGTGCGCATCTGCATTATCCTCAAAACCGTTATGAGCATACTGGTCGTAGGGTTTCTCCGGCGCAAGCTTTTCGAGCCATTTCTCGTAATCGCCATGCAATCCAGACTCATTGTCATTAATGAACACGGAAGCCGTAATATGCATCGCATTCACAAGACAAAGCCCTTCCTTTATTCCTGACTCTCTCAAGCAGTCATTGATCTCAGGAGTAATATTAATAATCTCGCGCCGTTTCTTCGCTTCAAACCACAACTCTTTTCTGAAATTCTTCATATCTTACCCCTCACGCTCTTGTCCCGGCAGAGTGCTAGTCATCCCGAACTTGTTTCGGGGCCGAAGGCGACGCCGGATCACGCTTCACGTTTCACGAATCCAGCACTTGCATATCACAGAGTTTGCGATAATGCCCGCCGGCAGCATAAAGTTCATCATGTGTGCCCTGCTCCGCGATACGGCCGCTATCAACAAGCAGAATCTGGTCGGCATGCTTAATTGTACTCAGGCGATGCGCTATGGCAAATACAGTCCGATTCTCCATCACATGCGCTATTGCTTCCTGCACCAATCGCTCAGTAACCGTATCCAGCGAGCTCGTAGCCTCGTCAAGAATCAGAATAGGAGGATTCTTGAGTATGGCCCTTGCCACCGAAATCCGCTGTTTCTCGCCGCCACTCAAGACAAAACCCTTCTCTCCTACCATACGATCGTATCCTGCTGGATCCGCAATAATAAACTCGTGTGCATTAGCCTTCTTTGCCGCTTCTATAATCTTCTCCATATCTGCATCATCAGATCCGTAAGAAATATTATTCGCTATTGTGTCATTAAAAAGAATGGTCTCCTGTGTTACGACACCTATCAACTTCCGTAACGACGACCCCTCCAGATCCTTCAAATCTCTACCGTCCATCAAGACCCTGCCCGCCGATGGATCATAAAAGCGAGCCAGCAGATTGGCCAGCGTCGTCTTACCAGACCCCGTCTCGCCCACAAGCGCCACTACAGATCCCTTAGGCACATCCAGAGAAACGTGATCAATGATCCTCGGCCCGTCATCCTCGTAACTAAAGACAACATCATCAAACACGATCTTATCGTCAAAACTCTTTACCTCGACAGGGTTATCAGATACGGCCAACGCCGTATCCATATCAAGTAGCTCATATACACGTTCAAGAGCTGCCGCACCCTTCTGAAGATTCGCATTGATGCTCGCTATCTGCTTAGCGGGTTTATAAGCGAATATCGCCGCAATACCTATTGGCAAAACCTGAGATAGCTTTATTCCCTCGGCATAACAGGCAACAATAAATAAACAGGCAAGGACAACACCTACACACTCCATAGCCGGCGTCATTGCCAATTCCGCTTTCAGCGCACCAATAATAGACCTGAAATACCTGTAATTCATCTCGTGAAAACGTGCGGACTCGCTTTTTTCCATATCGAATGCTTTTACAACACGAATACCAGTGAAATTCTCATGCATTCTAGACACAAGGTTTGAGATCTTTGCAAGTGCAGCCTGCATATGTCTTCTGACATACTTCCCTAGTACAATTATGGGCAGAACGCATACAGGAAAGACAAACGCCACTCCAAAAATCATACCTGTCATATTATTGTCCACAGAAGACACAACCACAAACGAGGCCGCTGCGAGCATATGTATAGGAGCCACAGCAACGGCGGGGATAAGTCCCGAAACAATCTGTTCGATGATAGTCGTATCATTCGTACAGCGGCTAATCAGCTGGCCGACATCCGTTTTTCCGTAGAACTTAAGCGACTGAGACTGCAGATCATCGAAAAGTTTGTTGCGTAAATCCATTACAATACGAGAGCCTATCCAACGCATGTAATATCGATTTATGTAAATCATCAACGCGTATGCTAGATACGCTAAAGGGAAAGCCAGTATGAATAGCACGACAAAGGCGCCTGTCATCCTGTCATCGTCGCCTACCGTCTCTATGCCGAGGTTCTCCTTCAACCAGAGTTGCGCCGTGCCAAGTTGACTTTCAAGCGACGGCATCTCTGCCGCATTATCAGAAACAGTGGCTATAGCCGGATTCTCAAACACCTCAAACAACCGACCCGACGACTGCAAAAGACCTAAAATTGCTCCGCCGCTGAGAAGACCAGCCAAGATACCGATAAAAAGTCGCCCCTTGTACGGCTTAACATAAGCCGCCAGCCTCTTATAAATACCCCAGGTTGTCGTTTTTCTATCGTCCATTTCTCAGCATCCACCTAGGCATCATATTTCTCAAGCGAACGAGTCGCTTCCAGGGCTGCCGCGCATCCTGTACCAGCAGCAGTCACTGCCTGTTTGTAGATATGATCCTGCACATCACCACAGGCATAAACACCATCAACATTAGTCTTCGTGTTATCGGCAATAATAAAACCATTCTCATCCATTTCAATCTGGCCTTTGAAAGCATCGGAATTGGGCTTGTGCCCTATGGCAACAAAAACACCCGTAACAGGCAGTTCGACTACCTCATCGGTCTTTACATTCCGAACCTTTATGCCTTTCACAGTATTATCTTCGACACCCAACACCTCATCCACGACAGAATCCCACATTATCTCAATCTTTTCATGATTCTTGACTCGATCACTCATTATTTTTGAAGCCCTAAACTCATCACGTCTATGTATCATCGTGACCTTGCTGGCAAAACGAGTTAAGAAGGTGGCATCTTCCATGGCTGTATCTCCACCACCTATGACCGCCACGTGCTCATCCCTGTAAAAAGCCCCGTCACAAGTCGCGCAACCGGAGACACCTCTTCCAATAAGTTTCTGCTCAGATTCAATACCCAGATACATGGCGCTGGCACCAGTGGCGATAATAACTATAGACGACTCTATGATCTGGCCGTCCGCCATTTCCAGCTTGAGCGGTTTCCCAGAGAAGTCAGATTTAACAACCTCACCCGTAAGATAACGAGCACCAAACCGTTCAGCCTGCTCCCGCATTTTCAGCACAAGCTCTGAACCGGTAATGCTCTCCGGAAAACCGGGGTAGTTCTCGACTTCTGTTGTAGTGGTCAACTGACCACCAGGCTGAACCCCCTCTATAACAAGCGGATTAATATTAGCCCTGGCACAATACAACGCGGCGGTAAGACCCGCCGGCCCCGTCCCAACTATAACTACATTCTCCATGAAACTTCTCCCTGAACTTTATTAGCAGATGAGTAGAGTAGCAAAAAAAGCAGGAATTCCAAGGAATTAAATGGTCCACGCGAGTCCGTGGCCTGCAGTCCGGCTTACGTATACTTCACAATTTCTTCAACTGTAGTATATCCGTCCAGAACATTCCTTACCCCGTCTTCGCGAAGCGTACGCATTCCCATCTCGGCGGCTTTCTCTCGGATGATAAGCGTAGGCTTACGTTCATTGATAAGCTCCCGAATAGGTTCTGTTACGGAAAGATACTCATATATACCTGTCCGGCCGTGATAACCCGTGTCATTACAATGCGTACAACCGGAGCCAAAAGCAAACTCACGGTCGCCTACCTGCTCCTGCTTGAGGTCTATCGTTTCCAGCACAGCCTCGTCGGGCTTATAGAGCGTTTTGCATTCCGTACAGACGGTACGCACAAGTCTCTGGCCCAGGACAGCCTCAAGAGTAGACGCAATCAGATATGGTTGCACATCCATATCAATAAGACGCGTAACCGCACCGGCCGCATCATTTGTATGCAATGTACTGAACACCAAGTGTCCTGTGAGCGATGCCTGAATAGCAATCTGCGCTGTCTCAAGGTCTCGTATTTCACCAACCATCATCACATCGGGATCCTGACGCAGGAATGCCCTTAAAACATTGGCAAACGTATTATCAACAGCCGGATTAATAGCAACTTGAACAATTCCATCTATATCATATTCAATTGGCTGTTCAGCGGTTAGAATCTTTGTCTCAGCAGTATTGATGTGGTTTAATCCTGCGTACAATGTGGTCGTCTTACCCGAACCTGTAGGGCCTGTCACAATAACAATGCCATTGGGTTTCGTTATATCCACCATAAACACGTCACGAATATCATCAGGCATCCCAAGATTATCAACTTCCAACTGAACAACAGACCTGTCCAGAACACGAAGCACCACGCTTTCGCCAAACTGGGTCGGCAGGGTTGAGACACGAAGGTCGACAGATCGACCGCCCAATGTCAGCTGAATACGTCCATCCTGAGGAACACGCCGCTCGGCAATATTTAACCCTGACATAACCTTGAGACGTGATATCATAGGGGCAGCTAAACGTCTTGGTGGCGGGGCCATCTCATACAAAGAACCGTCAACACGATACCTAACCTTAAACTCTTTTTCGAATGGTTCAAAATGAATATCAGACGCACGCGCATTAATAGCGTTAAACAAAACCAGATTTGTAAATCTTATAACTGGCGTGGAGCCGGCCGCTTCTTCAATACCCAACTCGTCCTCATCGGCTCCGCCCAATGTAAGAGTATCGCCAATGTCCTCCATCTCAGTTTCAAGAGCTGAAAGCATATCGTTGACAACTGCACTTTCATCCCCATAAAACTGATTAATACAGTTCCGAACGTCCTCGTCACGCGCCAGCACAAAAGACACATCACGCGTAAGAACAAACATAAGTTCATCCATCACTTGGGGATCGACAATTTCACTTACAGCCAAAACCGTAGAATTGCCTGACGACTCCACTGGAACTACATTGTACATTCGGGCAACACTGGCTGGAAGATTATGAATCACATCAGGAGGAATATCCGTTGCCGGCAAATTGATGACTTTGGTGCCAAGATAACCAGCAATAAGCTCAAGGAGATCATCCTCAACCATCATCTCAAGATCGACAAGCACCTTCTTGAAGGTCTTCCCCGTCTCCCGCTGATCAGCTAGAACCGCTGCAATTTGCTCATCCGACAGAAACTCCTGTTCAACCACAAGCTGGAACAGAGGATCGTCAATGTCTACCTCCTCCTCATAAACATCCGAGGCACCCTCAACTGACCCTTCGTCCAGATCAAAAACCTGAGCAGCTTCCTCTGGAGGAGCAATTATATCATCTGAATAGTTATCGTCTTCCGTCATAATCTTCGCCTATTTCTTGCCCGCAGCCTCCTGAAGCTTCTGCACTACTGTCTCAGGATCCTGGGCTTTTGTAATAAGATCCTCGTAACGAATCTGGCCAGCCTGGAAAAGCGCGGTCAAATGGGAATCAAGAGTTGTCATGCCGTACTTGGCTCCAGTCTGAATGTCCGAGGTGATACGGTACGTCTTGTTATCACGTATCAACGCCTTGATTGACGGAGTGGATATCATTATCTCGAACGCAGCAACACGACCTGGCTGATCAGCCCTCTTCAGCAGAAGCTGAGAAACAACAGCAACAATACCAACCGACAGCTGTGTTCTAATCTGCTCCTGCTGCCCTGAAGGAAATGCATCAACAATTCTGTCAACCGTACTCGCTGCACCTGTCGTATGAAGTGTTGCAAACACCAGATGGCCGGTTTCAGCCGCCGTTATGGCCGCTTCCATAGTCTCAAGGTCACGCATTTCACCAACGAGTATAACATCCGGATCCTGACGCAAAGCACCGCGCAAAGCATCTTTAAAAGAACTGACATCAACACCAACTTCGCGCTGACTGATTATCGATTGCTTATGGTCGTGATAATACTCAATGGGTTCTTCAATCGTAATAATATGAACGTCACGTTCCTGATTGATAATGTTGATCATACTGGCCAACGTGGTTGATTTTCCCGATCCTGTAGGCCCCGTAACAAGGACCAGACCTCTGGGGCGAAACAATAACTCCTTGACCTGAGGTGGAAGACCAAGCTGCTCCAGAGTTAAAAGCGTAGAGGGAATAAGCCTCAATACTATTCCCACATTCCCCTTGCTCTTTAATACGCTGACACGAAAACGCGCCGCTTCCCCAAATCCAAAACCAAAATCTGTACCACCCTTCTCGCGAACCTTCTGCTGGTGATCAGGCGATGTTATACTCTTCATCAATCGCTCAGTGTCCTCAGGCCCCAACGGATCGCCTTGAAGCGGATGCAGGCCACCATGAATACGCAACATCGGCGGCAAGCCCACCGTAATATGAAGATCCGAGGCTCCTTCGTTAACCGCAAGCTCCAACAATTCATTCATTTCAACAGTAACACTCATCAGTCTTCATCTCCCATTGTAACCCTCATGACCTCGTCGAGGGTAGTTACACCTGCGTTAACCTTCCGAATTCCATCCTCTCGCAAAGTCCGCATCCCCAGCTCTCTCGCTCTTTTGCGAACAGCAGCGGCAGATTCTGCCTCGAAAATCATCCGCTGAATCTCATCATTGATAACCAATATCTCAAACAAGCCTTTTCGTCCGGAATAGCCCGTCAGCCCACACTTACTACACCCTCGACCCTTCGAAATATGCAATGCAGGCACATGCTCCCGAGTTATACCCAATAAGTGTAATTCTGAATCTTCAGGTTCATACGGTTCTTTGCAATGTTCACAAATAACACGAACAAGACGCTGTGCCATGATACCTCTCACAGAAGAAGCAACCAAAAATGGTTTCACCCCTATATCCAGAAGACGAGTCACCGCGCCAGGAGCATCATTAGTATGAAGCGTGCTAAAGACCAAGTGACCAGTAAGCGAGGCCTCCGTGGCAATATTTGCAGTCTCCCTGTCACGTATTTCTCCAATCATAATGACATTAGGTGCCTGCCTCAAAATGGAGCGCAATGCCGCCTCAAACGTCAACCCCACATCCTTACGGACCTGCACCTGATTAATACCTGAAAGCTGGTACTCAACAGGATCCTCAACTGTAATAATCTTTCTGTCCGGCTTGTTAATTTGCTGCAGACAGGCGTAAAGAGTAGTCGTCTTACCGGAACCCGTCGGCCCCGTCACCAGCAAAATGCCATCTGACATTCCAATAAGACGCTCGAATGTTTGCTGATCATCGGCAAAGAACCCAAGCTGAGGCAGACCAAGAGCCAGACTCTGCTTGTCAAGAATACGCATGACTATGCTCTCACCATGATTTGTCGGCACCGTCGACACACGAAGATCCAGCTCTCTGCCAAGAATATTCACCTGTATTCTACCATCCTGAGGAATCCTCTTCTCAGCAATGTTCATACTCGACATAATCTTAACACGACTGATGATCGCCGACTGCAAACGCTTTGGCGGACTCTCAACACTCTTCAAGACACCATCAATCCTGTAACGAACCTTAAACTTCTTTTCCATCGGCTCTAGATGAATATCAGATGCTCGAGCCTTAAATGCTTCCAAAATGATCAAACTGACTAATTTGATAATCGGCGCGTCAGATTCCGCTGATTCCGCATCATCATCTGCATCATCCACCCCACTTGATGCCACATCAATCGCTCCGTCTTCTATCTGATCAAGCATCAGATCCATATCGGAATCAATAGCGTAGTATTTCTCCACCAGAGTGCGGATTTCGCTCTTGAGCGCGACAACACCTTCAACATTACACTTAAGGAGATGCCTGAGACTATCCAGCGTGTCAAAATCTATTGGGTCGCTCATGGCAACGGTTACAGTGCCATCCTCCTTCGACAAAGGTATCACCCTGTACCTGCGCACGATATCAACGGTTAACAAGTCGCGTATTTCAGGAACAATGTTCTGACCGACGAGGCTGACAACCTCCATGCCAAACTGAGAAGCGAGAACACCCAGAACCTCTACCTCCCCAATCACCTCCGCTGCGATAAGCGCGTCAACGGTGCTCTGTCCAGGCTCAATAGGCTCGGCCCGGATCATCTCTATCTGGTCGGATGTTATGTACCCGTTTTCCTGAAGTATCTCTAAAACATAATCATCATTGGATGTCATAGTCGTCCCAACACCTTCCTGTACACTGCCTGTCCTGTAGCTATCAGTATAAAAGATAACCGGCCGGATAAAAGCAAAAACTGAGCTTCTACCCCAACTTTTCTGAAATCATGGCTCCAACCATCTTCGGATTCGCCTTGCCCTTGCTCAAACGCATGACCTGACCCACTATATACTGCAAAGCCGCCTTCTTACCGCTTTTGTAGTCTTCCGCCGACTTAACATTCTCAGATATCGCCTGATCAACAAGTTCTTCGATTGCGCTCTGATCGCTGACCTGCCCCATCCCTTTTTCCTTAACAATCTTTTCGGGATCGCCACCATTGTCAAAGAGTTCCGCAAAAACCTCTTTTGCCTTTGTTGAATTAATAGCGTCAGAATCCACAAGCTTCACAATCCCGGCCAAAGCCGCCGGCGTAATCTTGACATCTTCAATATCCATTTCACGCTCGCCCAGAAGACGAAGCATTTCCGTCATAATCCAGTTTGAAACCGCCTTTGGATTGGACACCAAGGCCGCCGCCTCTTCATAATAATCGGCCACATGCTTATCAGCCACGATAACACCAGCAGCATAATCAGGAAGACCATACTCCAACACAAGCCGTTCGCGGCGATGGCGAGGAAGTTCCGGCAATTCTTTCCTCCAATCCTCAATCTGTTTTGCAGTCAAAACAACCGGCATGAGATCCGGTTCAGGGAAATATCTGTAATCATGCGCATTCTCTTTTGAGCGCAATGATTCTGTAACACCAGCATCAACATCCCAACAGCGCGTTTCCTGCTGAATCGTCCCGCCAGACGAAAGAACTTCAACCTGACGACCTAACTCATACTTAATGGCATTATAAACACCTTTTAAAGTATTCAGGTTTTTAAGCTCTGTCTTGGTGCCAAGCTCCGTCTGACCTTCCGGTCTGACACTGCAATTGACATCACAACGCATGTTGCCCTCCTCCAGGTTACAGTCACTAACACCGACATACCTTACTATCTGACGCAAAGCCTGCAGAAAAGCAAATGCCTCCTCTGCATTTTGCATGTCAGGCTCTGACACAATCTCCATCAGAGGCACACCAGCCCGGTTGAAATCAACACCACTGCTCTTGTGAAAGTGCATGCTTTTGGCAACGTCTTCCTCAAGGTGAATTCTTGTTATCGCTATCAACTTCTTCTGTCCTTCCAAATCAACCTCAACAGAACCACCCACGCAGAACGGTTTGTCGTATTGGGTTATCTGATAATTCTTAGGCATGTCAGGATAAAAGTAGCTTTTCCGATCAAACTTACTGTATGTGCTGATCTCAGATCCTATCATCAGACCCGTAAGAATCGTGTCGCGGACAGCATTCCTGTTCATCACAGGCATGGCACCAGGATAACCAAGACAGACAGGACACACGTTTGTATTAGGCGCAGCCCCATACACGGTGCCACATCCACAGAACATCTTCGTTTCCGTTTTCAGCTGAACATGAACTTCAAGCCCTATTGTGTGTAAATATTGCATGATATAGACGATGGACTGTGGACAATGGACTGTGGACAATGCACCACACAACCATTAATCATAAACCATTCAACCATTCTCCCTCCCCTGTTCATATGCGTAGGCTGTTCTTAAAATGTTTTCTTCCTTAAATTCGGGGCCAAGAAGCTGAAGACCTATGGGAAGCCCATCGGAGGATTTTCCGCATGGAACAGATATTCCGCATACTCCCGCCAAATTGGCAGTAGCAGTGAAAATGTCGCACAAATACATCTGAAGCGGGTCGTCAGATTTGTCGCCCCTCTTAAACGCCGGCGTGGGTGTAGTTGGTGTTAACAGCGCATCACATTTCTTAAAAGCGTCCTCAAAATCCCTGCGAATCAACGTGCGAACCTTCTGGGCAGAAAGATAATACGCGTCATAGTAGCCACTACTTAAAACATAAGTGCCAAGAATAATACGCCTCTTCACCTCATCGCCAAAGCCCTGAGACCTTGTCTTACCATACATGTCAATTGGATCAGTAACACCCTCCGCACGAAAGCCGTACCTTACGCCGTCAAACCGAGCGAGGTTTGTCGAAGCCTCCGCAGTCGCTATAATATAATAGACGGCTATAGCGTAATCCGTGTGCGGCAGACTGACTTCCGTAATCTCCGCCCCCAACCCCCTGCATACATCGACCGCCTTCATCACACTCGCTCGAACTTCATCATCCATGCCGTCAACAAAATATTCTTTAGGCAATCCAAGCGTCACACCCTTCAAGTCATCTTTCAGCATAGAGACATAATCGGGAACAGGAAGATTAAGAGAACTTGAATCCATATCATCCTGCCCGGAGATAACCCCGAGCAAATGGGCAGAATCACGAACATCACGCGTCATCGGACCAATCTGATCAAACGATGAAGCAAAAGCGACCAGCCCATACCTTGACACACGCCCATAAGACGGCTTTAACCCCACGCATCCACAAAACGCCGCAGGCTGCCGTATTGATCCGCCGGTATCAGTACCCAGCGCCGCCAACGCTTCACCGCCTGCAACCGCAGCCGCGGACCCACCACTCGACCCGCCAGGAACACAGTCCATATTGTGGGGATTACGCGTAATCTGACAAGATGAGTTTTCAGTAGAACTGCCCATGGCAAACTCATCCATGTTCGTTCGACCAAGAAACACTGCTCCTTCTTTGCGCATCATAGCTATCGCTGTAGCGTCATATGGAGAAATATATCCCTTAAGAATCTGCGAGGCACAGGTGCATGCCTGCCCCTTCACGTTTAAAACATCCTTAATCGCGATCGGAACACCCAGCAAACGTCCGGACTCACCATTTGCGCGTTTCCTGTCCGCCTCCCTCGCCTGCTCAAGTGCGTCAGCATGGTCAACCGACAAATAAGCGCCTATCTCTCCATCCTTGCTGTCAATAACACCAAGAAGTCCAGAAACAAGCTCTTCAGAGCTACATTCGCCCTTCTCCATCAACTCCAACGCACCACATACCGTTATCTTATCAAAATCCATATTACACTAATTCGTTTTGCTCTTCACACATCTCTCTTCTCTCTTCACGTTTTACGTTTCATCCAATTATCTTCGGAACAGTAAATTGCCCATCTTTACTCAGCGGGGCGTTCTCCAGAACAACATCTCTATCCAAACCCGGCTTAATCACATCTTCACGAAAAACATTTTCCACAGGCTTAGTATGAGATGTAGGCTCAATGCCATCCAGATCAAGCTCATTGATCTTTCGTACATATCCCACTATCTGCTCCATCTGCTCCTGAAACCGTCCGCATTCTTCATCTGTCAAATGCATCCGCGCAAGATGCGCAACATACGCAACATCTATCTTTTCGTTCTTATCATCCATGCACAACACCTGTTCTTTTCAGCCAATCCAAACAGGAAACATAAAGCAACAGGCTAAAATAAACAAGAAAAGTTTGATATTCACACGTAAGTTTCATATAATGAACGTCACATTGTTGAAATAATACACAGCAACATGAGAAAGTGATCAATCTATGAAAACATCTGCAAAACTCATCGCAATGACATTAATCCTAACATTCTTGAGCGGTTGCTCAGCATTCCGCGTGTCAATCAAGGATCAGGATCCTAAAGATGCTGAAACACTCAGCTCCAGATACGATCAAAACGATATGCTGAAATGGGGAGAACTGATATCGCAGGATATCATCGACCACCCATTCATGAAGAGCCATAACAAGCCACTCATCGCCGATTTGGGTATCCAGAACAAAACAAGCGACCATCTGGAAATGCAGGCGCTCGCTGACACCATCACCACACACCTCCTGAACTCAGGTAAGGTTCGCCTCGTAAACACCTCCGACAGAGATAAAATGCTTAAGGAACAAGGGTTCCAACTGGCCAACTGCACTATGGAAACTCGCTCCAAAATTGGCGTTCAGCTTGGAGCTAAATATATGATGACCGGCTCCCTCATGGAAATGTCACAAGAAAGCGGCAGGCAGGTGCGTGCTTCCAAAAAGAAAAACGTCTACTATCAGCTCACCATCAAGATTACCGACCTGCAAACCGGTGAGATCGTTATGTCAAAACAAAGGGACCGCCTCCGCAGGGAAAGCAAACCCCTTATTGGATGGTAGATGCCAGAAGTCAGAGGTCAGAAATCAGAGGTCAGCAAAAGTAGATTAGTCCTTTTCTATTGCCTATTGCCTATTGCCTGTTGCCTTATACAGGGCTGCGCCCATTCCGGACTTAATTCTGCGAGAGAAAATTTTTATCTCGGTCTATACTGCTCAGCAACAAAAAATCTGGAAGATATATCGGGAGAAAAAAGAAACAGGATTCTACTCCTCATGGAACGAGGCACTGTGCATCAGGCCGCAGGAAACTTCAAGGATTCGACATCCGACTGGGTTAGCGCCTGGGAAATGGCAGAACAACTGGACTATTACAGCATTTCACAAGGCGTATCCAGCTTCGTCGTCAATGACCGCGTAAAGACATTCCAGGGGATGCCGTACGAAAGAACACTTCTGCACGCATTCGCGGCCAAAAGTTATATGGCCATGCAAATGTGGGATGACGCAGCCGTGGAAGCCCGGAATATTATTTACCGATCTCAAAGTCTCGACAAGTTTCCTGACTCTGCATACACCCGCTATCTCGCCGGACTATGCATGGAATTGATATATGATTCCGATGCTGCCGCTCGACAATACAGAGAAGCCGATAAACTCGCACCCGAGCTGACCATAACCGAGACCGGACAAATCACGCCAACAGGGAAAAAAGCTAAAGACCAGAAGCCGCCAAAAAATGAACTTATTGTATTCATCCTTATTGGCCGCTCGCCAACAGAGCACGGTAGCTGGTCCAGCAATTACCGATGGGGAAACGAACCACATGCCGAAATATACGCCAATGGCAAACGTCTCGGACGAAGCTATACACTTTCGAGCACACAAAAACTCCTCGCAGAAACTCACAAGCAACTCGCAGTAATGAATGCACTTAAAACTGTATCGCGCATAGCACTCAAGGAAACCATAGCGCATAGCGTTTCGTCAGAAAACGAAATCCTGGGCGAAATACTCAGACTCGTCCTTTATTCATTTGAAACCGCCGACGAACGCCGCTGGGAAACACTGCCGCTCTGGCTGCAAGTCGCAAGGTGCCCTTGTCCTGAAGACCTCACAGAATTCAAAGTAAAGTTCAAAGGCATAAACGGTAACGTACTGATAGAGAAATCGATATCAAACACTATCGTCAAACGCGGCAACACCTATGTGTCGTTCTGCCGGGATATTAAAAGAAATAACGCCATAACCAAAGAACAAGAAAAATAACAAACACGACCATTACCACAGCCTTATTCCGCTGGAGTTTTCTCTCGTTCTTCAAAGACCCTATTGTCTGAAAATCACCACTCAAATACTCAGAGAACCGTTCTTCATGATTACCCGGAATGCGTTTTTCTTCCTCCGGCTTGCGATGCGCCTTACTCTTCTCGTCTGAAGACGACATAACATCACGAGACTTCAACTTGAGATTTTCCGCGTGAACTGGATCATCAACAGCCTTGGAGAGAGCCTTGATGTCATCATCGATCAGCGCCATCGCCTGTTCAATCTTCCGGCGACGTCTTTCTATTGTGGTTGCCTTTCGAAACAAAGCGCACATTTACACACCAAATCCATCAGGGAAATAACGCCACGCGACAAAAAGTGCTGTCAGCGTCAGAACCAGAGGCAACGTTACCGCCACCCCTACCATGAGCCAATAAAAGAAACCTCTATCTCCCCCTACCTCTCGCTTGGCTTCCTTAACAACTTCAAATTGATCGTGCCCCGTGGCCTGCTTATGCCAACTGGCAGCCTCAATCTTCGCCATTGCCTTTGTGTAAATCGACCGGGCTATATCAACCTTTACCATCGCCCGATTCAACTCCAACGGAAAGTTATCGTCACCCCACTGTGTCTCGTCAATTTTCCCGAGCTCTCCGAGCGACTCCCTGAAACGCGCAGAAGTCTCCCCAAGCAATTCCACCATTCGCGTAGCCTGCACGTGCTCCCTCTTCAAAAGAATGTCCCACCTGCTCAACTTGTCTATCATTTCCTTTTTCCCAGACTCATACTCCTCCTGCATGCCGGCAAGCTCTTCAAGCTCCCGCTTTTCCCTTTCAAGAGTAGTCTGACGGCTACGCAAATGCTCTATTTTCTGCACTGCACCCGCAACCTGGTTGGTCACTTCCTCGCGTTGTTGAGCCAACTTATTCAAACCAACCTCTGATATCGGCAATACATCCAAGCTTTCCCCATCATCGATATCGTATCTCGAAGCAACAGCACCTTTATTTAAAAGATCATCATCGTAAACACCTGCTGACATAACATTCCTCCAGTAGCCCAAAGACATTCGGGTTGCACAATACCTATGGTATAACCAAAACCTGACCAGCAATCAATCTATTTGGGTTCTTAATCAATGCTTTATTATTCTCAGAAATATCCGTTGCCTTACCAGCGTCATTATAGAAAAAGACAGCTATTTTCTCCAACGTGTCTCCAGGTTGAACCGTATATGTCCGTTTCCCGACCCGACCGAATTTCTCTCGACCCTTCTTCCCGGATACAGCAGACACGAGAGCCAGCTCATTGCGCTGTAATATTTTTTTCTTCAAAAGCCGGCTTCTCTCCTGCGAAAGGGCCAGATCAGCTTTAAGCTTCTTGTTTTCTTCTTCCAGCTCCGTGATAATCGGCTGATTACCGCTGTACGTGCGGCCTAAAATCTTTCCTGCATATTCCTGACTTACAAGTCTAATCCTGTTTTTAATCATCCTGCGTTTTTCGCTCTCCGGCCTGAGCTCAAGGTATTTCTGATAATGATAGATTGTCCCGGCATAATCCTTCTTTCCGTCCTGCGCATGCAAAAGCAAAGCCAGATCCAAATGCACTCTCCCTAATTGCGCATTATCATCAAGAGCCTTTTTGTATAACGTAATAGCCGCCTCAATATCACCAGCGTCAACTTTGAGTCTGGCTTTCTGCGCCAATGGCACCATCCGATCCAAATCATCTTGATCACCCGTGTCCGCAGAACATCCCGCCCCCATCACTACCACAAACATAAACAACATATATAAAGTTTTTTTCATTTGATCTTCGCCGTCAAAAACAACCGCCCGTTGCTTTCGCCCTCCTTCAATATGACCCGTCGTCGGGTCGTTACGCTTCCATGTTTTCCTTTTCTGCGAGTAGCGTAGACCACACGCGGAACTAGCAGAGGAATCTCCATCCTCATCTTCTTCGCAGACTTCGAGCTGGAAACAACATTAACCTCAGTACTGCCTACGCCAAGAACATTCGCAGAAATATTACCAGCATCCTTTGCCACCTTAGCAAGAAACTGAAAAGGGATCTCAGCCATACCACCCCCGACAGCCCCCGAAATAAGGCCAGAAACCTGATCGGCTGCCAACTTCATCATCGACGAACCGGCAAATGCAAAGAACTTACCTATCTGACCATCCGTCATCGGCTCGGTAACCGTCACTTTAATCCCAAAAGTTCCATCCACTGTTTCCTTGAACAGTATTCTGGAAATCCAATCGGAATCCTCAAGATTGGCAATATTATCTTTAAGGCTGAACGTTTTAACCGCATTCCGTTCCGCTATGGCAGGCCTCGGCCAAATCAGGCTCACAAGAAGGACGTGCTTGCCGGCACGCTTGTTCGCGCTTCCGCAATTGACCAACTCAACCCGATCCAGAGAAAGCTCAAGTGTTTTTCGACTGCTCATACTTAAATACCCACTCTCCTCTTAATCCAAAACAAATTCTTCCTGCCAATCGTCTTTCTCGTTCCAGACCTTCTGCTCACCCTTTTCCAGGAGATACGAGCCTAAAACAAGATAATCCATCTCCGTGCGCATAAAACACCTATAGGCGTCTTCTGGGGTGCATACCATCGGCTCACCACGCACATTGAAAGACGTGTTGATAATTATGCCATACCCGGTTCTATCTTCAAAGGATTTAATGATATCGTAATACAGTTTATTCGTTTCAGGAGAAACCGTCTGGATCCGCGCCGTGTAATCAACATGCGTTATAGCCGGCACGTCCGAACGAACCGAATTAATCTGCTCACGCATGGATTGCACATCCCCGGCATCCGTCTTCTTGCATCGGCTTGCCTTAACAGGCGCAACAAGCAGCATATAGGGCGAAGGTCTGTCTAATTCAAAGAATTCAGAAACCTTTTCCTCTAGGCAGGATGGTGCAAACGGTCGGAACGACTCACGATATTTAATCTTGCGATTCATAATCGACTGCATCTCAGGTGATCTTGCGTCACCGACAATCGATCTGTTCCCCAACGCCCTGGGCCCAAACTCCATTCGCCCCTGACAAAGACCGATAGCATTGCCATCCTCTATCAAACCCGCAATAACATCAGCTCTCTCTTCCTCGCCAAGCTTTCGAGCGGGATAACCTCTGTCAGATAGAAATTCACATATCTCATCATCACTGAATTCCGGCCCCAGATACGAACCTTTCATACCGTCAGTCCGCCCGTCAACATTCCTAGGCTGGTTCTTCACTGTATGCCAGACCGTCAACGCCGATCCTATCGCTCCCCCGGCATCGCCTGCCGCCGGCTGTATCCAAAGATTCTCAAAGGGTCCATCCCTTAAAAGCTTTCCGTTGGCAACGCAATTCAATGCGACCCCACCCGCGAGACAAAGGTTCTTCTCCCCCGTCACCTTATGTGCATGACGTGCCATCCTCAAAACTATATCTTCAGTAACAACCTGAATTGACTTAGCCATATCCATCTCGCGCTCAGTAATCTTACTCTCAGGCTTTCGGGGAGGCCCATCAAACAACTGCGTGAACTTATTGTTTGTCATCTTAAGGCCATCAATGTAACCGAAATAATCCAGGTTTAGACGAAAAGAACCATCATCCCGAAGATCCAAAAGATTATCTCTGATTCTATCCACATACCTGGGCTTTCCATAAGGAGCCAACCCCATAAGTTTGTATTCACCGGAATTGACCCTGAACCCAGAGAAATAAGTGAAAGCGGAGTAAAGGAGACCCAGCGAATGAGGAAAATATAACTCACTGATGAAATCCAGCTTGTTGCCACGCCCATGCCCTAGACTGCTCGTGCCCCATTCCCCTACACCATCAACAGTCAACACCGCAGCACTCTCAAACGGCGAAGGAAAGAACGCGCTGGAAGCATGAGACTCATGGTGCTCCGGGAAATATAACTCATCCGGCATCTCAATGCCGCATTCCTCCATCGCCTTCTCGATGACTATAGGAATCCACAACTTCTTCTTAAGCCATAACGGCATGGCCCTCATAAACGGCCTGATACCTTTTGGCGCCACACCGCAAGACGTCTCAAGAATGCGGAGGAACTTGCTTATCGGCTTCTCATAAAATGCGATTGCATCCAAACCGGAGCCAGTGACACCACCCTCTGCAAGACAATAACGAGCCGAACTCATAGGAAAACCAAAATCGTGCTTCTTTCGCGTAAAACGCTCTTCCTGCGCCGCCGCAATAATTTCCCCATCACGTATCAACGCAGCAGCAGAGTCCTGATAAAAAGCACTAATTCCTAATATATTCATTCTTTTCCAGGCAATAGGCAATAGCAAGAAACACCTACCCACTCCCATCACGCTTCACGTTTTATATTTTACGTTTATCTCAAAATTGATGCTTGTAGCTATCCAGATCTTCAGGTGTTTTCCATTCCACCCAGTATGTCTTCTTCTCTGACGGGAACTTCCTTCCCAACGTATCGACGCCCTTAATTGCGCGCACGATTCGAGCAAGTGTGAAACACGCATAGAATAGAGGCGCAAACACCAGCCACGCCATTACTGTACCAAAAACGCTGACCAAAACCCACTTACCCCCCATATGCACCGGCACAACATCAACCTCCTGTCGCCATGGCCACACGACCTCAGCAACCCGCTTTTTATTGTTTTTGTTAACGCTCATAAAATCTATCCCTGAGCATCAGGCGGGTTCTGCACATCACTGGACGCTCTCAGCTTGACTCTGTATTCACGCAACAGCTTCACGACAACAGGAGACAAAACTATTAAGGCTATCAAGTTCGGTACAGCCATAAGCCCGTTCATCGCGTCACAGAAATTGATAATCTCATCAATCTTCCAAACAGCACCTATAATAATGAAGCCAAGATAGATAATGCGATACGGCTTTACGGCTTTACCGCCAAGCAGATAGTCCGCAGCTCTATCTCCATAATACGACCATGAGATCAAGGTAGATAAAGAAAAGAACACTATACCCACAGCAACAAGCTTGCACCCCACCTCACTATCAAGACCAAGCGAAAAAGCCCTACCTGTGAGCTCTGCTTTAACAGAACAAACATCAGTAGCCCCTGTTATCACAATCACAAGCGCCGTAATCGAACAGATAATAATTGTATCAATGAACGGACCCAACATAGCCACCAGCCCCTCTCGGACTGGCTCTTCAGTTCGCGCCGCACCATGAACCATCGCGGCAGACCCCAAACCCGCCTCGTTAGAAAACAGACCGCGAGCAACGCCCGACCTTATGACTGTCCCAAGCAAACCTCCAGCTAGAGCCTCTGGCTTATGGAATGCACTGTAAAAGATCGTCCCAAAAGCATCAGGAATCTCAGCGAAATGTTTTAAGAGAATAAACACACCCGTCCCCACGTAAAAAAGACACATTACTGGAACTATTTTCGATGCAAATCGCCCAATGCTCTTAATCCCACCGATTATTACAGATCCAACCATCACGAAAAAAATAACGCCCACTATTAAATTAAATGAGCTAGAGGGGTCTGCATCTACACCTCTGATCAATAAATCCAAGCTGACACGCACCGCATTTATCTGGAACATATTGCCAATACCAAGACTGGCAACAACTGTGAATACAGCAAAGAGCACTGCCAGCCATTTAAACTTCTTACCCATGCCCATTTCAATGTAATGCATCGGCCCGCCATGAGCTTCACCTTTCTCGTCGATTCGCCTGAAATGTACTGCAAGTGTACAGGACGCGAACTTTGTAGCCATGCCGACCAACGCAGTCACCCACATCCAAAACGCCGCACCAGGACCACCAGCAAGAATAGCAGCAGCAACACCCACAATATTACCAGTTCCAATTGTCGCTGAAAGCGCAGCGCTTAATGCCTGAAAATGAGTAATCTCACCCTTATCGTTCTCATCATCATAGTCACCCTTTAGAACCCTCACGCCATGACGAAAGCCCCTGAACTGCACAAAACCAAGGCGGATAGTGAGGAACAAACCTGTTCCCACCAATAACACCATCAGCCAGGTTCCCCAAATCCAGCCGTCAACCCTTGTAATCCATTGTGATACCTGCTCCATAAGGAATACAACTACCTTATAATCCCCTCTAATTCAAGCTTTGCCTGTGGCCTCCGAATCGTCTACGATGACTCATATGAACAAAACAGGACTAGTGAGTGATTCACGCTATAAAGACCACCACCCCGGACAAGGTCATCCTGAAAGCCCAGAACGGTACGACGCTGTCCTGTCGGGCATCAATGAACTCGTTCCCGGCGATGCAATCATTAAAATTGAGCCTCGAGCAGCAACAGAAGCGGAAATCCAGCTTTGCCATACAGCAGACTACATCAAGATTGCCAAAAGGGATATTTCCGGGGGTTCGCCTTTTCTGACCACAGGCGACACAAATATCAGCTTCCAGTCACTTGATGTGGCACTCCTCGCTGCAGGCGGACTTCTCAACGCGACAGATACCGTAATGAACGGCGACTGCCGAAATGCATTCGCTAACGTTCGACCACCAGGCCATCATGCAACACATAACGCAGGTATGGGCTTCTGTGTCTTCAACAATATAGCCATAGCAGCAAGACACGCCCAAAAGAAACACGGTCTGGATAAAATACTCATAGTCGACTGGGACGTTCACCACGGAAACGGAACCCAAGACATCTTCTATGACGATCCAACCGTATTCTACTTCAGCACACATTCCTGGCCATTCTATCCAGGAACAGGACAATCACACGAGACAGGCTCAGGCGCAGGCAAGGGATTTACGCTTAACTGCCCATTCTCAGCCGGCGCATGCGGTAAAGATATAATAGATGCCTTCAAACATAAACTTCTGCCTGCAATGCAGTCATTCGCCCCTGACTTTGTGATGATCTCCGCAGGATTCGACGGAAGAGTCGGCGATCACATAGGAAACTTCGCCTTGCAAGACAAGGATTTCGCTGAGCTAACCAGTATCTGCATGAACATTGCAGACGAATACTGTGATGGCAAAATCGTATCAGCGCTGGAGGGAGGATACACCCTCACAGGTCTAGCTTCCGCAGCCGGCAACCATGTCAAGACACTGACATCACAGGACTAGGCGTCTACTTATTCAAAACATACAGCAAAAAACTACTCCGCAAGCGACAGATACACTTTAAACGTAGTGCCTTCACCAATCTTGCTGTCCACGGATATAAATCCACCATGCTGACTTACGATACTGTAAACCGTCGCTAATCCCAATCCTGCATTACTGCTCGTCTGCTTAGTCGAGAAGAACGGATCAAATATCTGTTGCTTCACGTCCCCCGAAAACCCCTCACCAGTATCAGTGATCGTTATCATTGCAAATCCTTCGCCAAAATCAGAAGGTCCTGCGATGATAGTCAACTTACCGCCAGTCTTACCCATGGCTTCATCCGCATTTATCGCAAGATGCACAATCGCCTGCTCTATCTTAACCGCGTCAATGTTCACCTTGATATTAGCGTTCTCCAAGTCCATCACTAACTCTACATTCGAAGAAACCGTCTCCTTCAATAGATCTTCAATACCAAGCAACGCCTTGTTTAACCTCCGAACCTTAAGTGCCAATTCAGAAGGATGCGCAAAAGACAGAAGCTCTGACGTCAACATGGATACCCTGTTGGCGGCACGCACAATTTCGTCAATATGCTCTCCAGCCTCAGATCCTGCCGGCAGATATTCTTTTGCCAATTGCGCGTTTCCAAGAATCATCACCAGAATGTTAGTAAAATGATGCGCAACCTTGTGAGACAACTGCCCTATCGCCGCCATTTTTTGGGACTGCACAACCTGCTTCTCAAGCATTACCTCCTGCGTAACATCACGTTTGACCGCCACGAAATTGACTATTTCACCATCAGAACCCTTAACTGGCGATATCACCGCTTCTTCCTCGAACAAAGACCCGTCCTTCTTCTTGTTGATAAAACGACCGCGCCAGGTCTTTCCATTGAGAATAGTGCCCCACAGGTTCGCATAGAACTTCTCATCATGCTTGCCACTCTGCAGGATTCTAGTATTCTCACCCATCACCTCATCAGCGGCGTACCCTGACATCGTTTCAAACCAGGGATTCACGTATATGACGGTGCCCTTGGTATCAGTAATAATAATTGATTCGGCAGCACTGTCTACGGCGGCCGCAAGACGTTCAAGCGCAGCCTCTGATGCTTTCCGTTTCGTTATATTCAGAAACGCCGCCACCATCACATTGGGTGCCGTCCGGAAAGCATGCACCTCAAAAGCACCAGATATCTTCTCGTCATCATAATCTACCTGCTCCGCATACCAGGACTTTCCTGTCCGCGCGACTTCCCTGTACATCTTCGCCACCTCAGAACCAGCCAGCGAAGGGAAAGCCTCCTCAAGAGTCAATCCCACTTTTCTGCTATTATCATCCCCGACCAGCCTGTCGGCCGCCGGATTTGCGCCAACGAGAACAAGTCTGTCATCATCCATCAGTTGATATATGTACATACCTATTGGTGATGACTCGACGATATTCTGAAACTTCGACTCGCTCTCGTGCAGATTTTCCTCGGCAAGTCTCCTGTCCGAAATGTCTAAAACCGCCGCAACTCGAACCGTCTCCCCCTCATACTCCATCTCTCGAATTCTGACCTCAACAGGAAACTCCGTTCCATCTTTCCTGACATGAATGGACTCATAAAAGTCGGCATTCTCAGTCTTTACACGTTTCTTTACTTTCGCATACTCACGCGGCGCCACCATCAACTCCAACATATCCTTGCCACACAGTTCCTTGCGGGAATACCCATACATATCGCAAAAACGCTTGTTAACATTTATCAGCTCACCGTGATCATGAATAATAATCCCCTCAAAAGACACTTCCGCGAGCTCTTTGAAACTGGACTCGCTTTCCAGCAATGCCTTGTCAGCTTCTTTTCTTTCCGATATATCGCGCGCAAAAGCAAACAGGAATTCTCGATCTTCAAACACGCTGTAATTAATCGAGATTTCCACCGGAAAAGTTTCGCCTTTCTTTTTCCGATGAATAGACTCAATTGTCAGAAATTTCTTTTTGGAAAGACTTTCCCAATACGCAGGCCAGATCTTCCTCGTAAACAAAGGATCAATATCATGCACAGTCATACTGAGAAGCTCTTTTTCCGTATAACCGAGTGAAACACAGGCTTTCTTATTGACGTAAATAAACTTCGCGGCAGAGTCTATCCAGAACGCAGCATCCGAAGAATTTTCAAGAGCATACGTAAGTAAATCGAGCTGAGAACGCAGCTCTTTCTCGTCATTCTTAGCAACAGAAGGCTTTGACGCCTTTTTTGAAGAATGCTTTTGGATCGCCTTTTTCTCTGGCGTTTTCTTTCCTGGATGCTTTTGTGAGGTTTTATTCATAGAGACTCCTGCACTGTCAAACCAATTTAGAAATGTCCCCATTCTTAACCATTTAGAAATGTCCTCTTTTGGACCTTCCGCTAAACTGTAGTCTTTGTATTTCCATGCTATGTGACCGGCTGCAGGCATCGGCCTGAA
>JAUUYL010000002.1 GCA_030590485.1 Lentisphaerota bacterium
GCTATTTCGTCTCCTTGGGTTTACCATCGCTTCATGTAAACGTGTAACGGAAACGCCGTGCTACGTGACCCGTATGGCCGGTGTTGTGGGAGGAGGGGAGTCGCGAGGCTCCTCCCTATCCCGATTGGAATCGAAGAAGGAGATATATGATTTTCAAAGTAGAGCAAGATACATGTGTAGGATGCGGAGCATGTGAATCCACATGTCCGGAGGTGTTTGAAGTAATCGATGATAAATCTCAAGTCAAACTCAACCCAGTTCCGAAAGAGTTTCAGTCTCCTGCTTTGTCTGCAGAGGATGGTTGCCCTGTCCTGGCAATATCACACCAAGAGTAAATAAATATGGGTCTTATGAATAATCTGTGGGTAGACGGAATTGCCAACCGAATAGGATCTGGTCTTTCGGTGGAGGTATAGAGTGCAATTGCTGCGTAGAATGGGTGGAATTATCTTGTAGCGAGATTATTGGGTCTTAATCCAAGCGTGCCTTTAAGCATTTTGAAACCGGCCTCGGATTGGAGCCTTCTTTGGTATTCTTCTTGTGCTGCTCATCGGACGACGCATGAAGCATACCACAGTAAACAGCTTGTTTCTAATCGGCTCTTTTGGGGCGTCTGCTGTGCTTGCCTACGGCACGCGGCGAGAGCCCTTCCCTCTCAAAGCATGCCCGACTGCCTTCAAAGGATGCTTTAATATCATCCGGGGGCCGGCATAACGCATGATTTCCTTGATGCGCTCCCGCTGTTCAGGCTGATAGCAGTGGACTTTACAATTAGAGCATTTAGGTTTATCCACGCCAAATGGGCATTTATCCAGACGCGTATCAGCATAATCAAGCAACTCCTGACAATCCACGCAGAGACCATCGGCAGTGCCATGCCGGCCTTTGCAGTAAATGTGAATCATAGCTGAGACAGTGTCCTTCTCCTCCTGAAGTTTCGTGGTGCCATCCTTGCCCATCACTCTGACCTGCAGGTGTTTTGCACTCCCACACCCGATTTACGACTGGCAACCCTGGTAAAAATATATTCAGCACCAAGATTGCAGCGTTTTAAGGAAACAAATAACCGGTCCAGAACATTGTTACCTGGAAGACAAACCATATCAAGGACATCAAGATCTGCTTTATCAAACAAATCCACAATATCGGCTTTCGTTGCTAAATGTATATTAGGCGTCTCATACCATTCATGCGGCAACGCATCTGACTTGGGCATACGCCCTTTAAAACCCAATGTCACTCTGTTACGCCAATTCCCGAAATTAGGGAACACAATAATACCTTCGCGTGCCACCCGGACCATCTCTCCTAAAACAGATTTAGGATTCCGCACTTCCTGCAAGGTGCTACTCAGTATGGCATAATCATACGAATCATCAGCAATAATAGACAAGCCCTCATCCAAATCCCCACGGAATACATCATGTCCTTTGTCTATTGTCCGAATAACATTATTGAGATCTATATCAACACCAAATCCAACAGTCTGCTTCGCAGTCAGAAGAAGGCTCAATAAATCACCTTCGCCACAGCCAAGATCCAGAATACGGGACTTGGGCTGAACCGCATCAACTATCATACGAAACTTTGTCTTTCCAAGAGCGCCGGGCTCATTAGTCACCGAAACCTTGTCAGAACCAACCCAAGGCAAGAACGCCTTAACTGTCTCAGAAAGATTCTGGATGTCGATTAAGAACGCATCATGCCCATACGGTGCCTTCAACGTACAACATGAAACATGCTTCCCTGAACGCAACAAGGCTGCGGCAAGCTCCGTCGACTGCTCTGGAGGAAACAACCAATCCGAGCTGAGGCCTATGATGAGAAATTTCGCCCTTACATTCTCAAAAGCCGCTGCGAGACTCCCGAACTCTTTAATAAGATCAAATGAGCCCATCGCCTGCGTTATACACAGATATGAGTTTGCATCAAATCGCTCAATAAACTTCTCCGCTTGATACTTCAGGTAGCTTTCAACTTGAAAACACTGCCCGTCAGCATCCACACCACCCTTTGTCTCTCTTCCAAATTTCTCCTGTAGACTCTCAGGTGACAGATAGGTGATATGCCCTATCTTCCTCGCATGTGAAAGTCCCCATTCGGGTCCCGCATCATTGTTATAATAATCTCCATCAGCCCAATTCGGGTCAGAGACAATCGCGTCCCGCGCTACAACATCAAATGCCAAAGCTTGCGCCGACAGAGATGCGCCAGCCGCAATACAAATACACCTGTCCACCAAATCTTGATATTGAATTCCCCACTGGATCACCTGCATCCCACCAAAGGAACCGCCAATAACAACAGCAAGCCTCTCTATACCCAACTGTTCAAGCAAAAGCTTTTGAACCCGAACTACGTCAGCAACCGTGATCTCCGGAAAAGAAGAACCATACTGCTTACCTGTTTCAGGATTAATCGAAGAGGGACCTGTCGTCCCGGTGCATCCGCCAAGAATATTAGCGCAAACAACAAAATAATAATCAGTATCTATACCCTTGCAAGGGCCAATCATTTCTTCCCACCAGCCAGGTTTAGCATCAGAAGGATCATTTCGGCCCGCAACATGCGCATCACCAGTAAGCGCATGACACACATAGACAACATTATCACGATCAGGCGATAACACCCCATACGTCTCATACAAAACGGTAAGTTCATGCAGAACCCCGCCTTTACGCAACTTTAAACCCTCATCAGGCAATGGTATTTGAACCGTTTGCGCTTCTACGATACCTACGCTGTTATTGTTGTGCTTTTCTTCAGTCATCATGCCCTCAAACTAAACCTGAGAAAAAGCATAACAGGAGAGCCTCAATGGCACAATGTGGAAATTCAGGTGAGTTTCAAGGTTTTTAGGCCTCAGTCTTCTCTACCTTTTCCCTGATCATGATAAGCAACATCTTAAAACGGGCTTCAGCCTGTACGTCATGCGGTATGTTAGCCGGCATGATGACCATTTGCCCCGTCTCAGCGTAGACATGCTCACCACCTATTGTCAGCATGGCTGTACCATCAAGAATGTATACCGTAGCATCATACGGCGCAGTATGTTCACTGAGCCCCTGCCCCGCATCAAATGCAAACAGAGTGAGAGTACCCGCCTTCTTATCCAACAGAGTCTTACTCACAACAGACCCATCAGAATAATCAATCGCCCCAGCTAAATCTATAGTCTGACCAATGTAATCACTCATATCTACCTCACCCTACCACTTCGCCATTCAATCCAACAATGACTTCTTCGAATGCCAAGTCCGATCGCCCGCTTAACTCCATAGCCTCCTGAACAATCGCGACAAGCCCACCACAACATGGTACTTCCATCCGCACCACTATGACTTTGGGAATACTGGCATCCTTAAGTATCTCGCCAAGCTTTTCAGCGTAACCTTCCGTCCTGTCCAGTTTCGGACATGCAACGACAACACCCCTGCCGCGAATAAATCGCCAGTGAACATCCGCAGAAGCTATCGGTGCACATGTGCTGAGAACCACGAGCTCTTTGTTCATGAAAAACGGAGCTCCCGGCCCAACGAGATGAAGCTGTACCGGCCACTGGTTCAATTCCGATTCGTTGACTTTACCCGGCAAGCCAGCCGAAGACGTAGCCTTCTGATCATCATTGGATTTCAGATTCTCCCTCATACGGCTTCCCGGGCAACCTCCACCCGTCGACTGATTCTCAGCTTCAGGCGCATCCGGATGTTCGCCGCGATCATGAGCCTCATTGGCCTCATCCATGCGTCGGACAGCATCCTCACCCTGAGTCTGCATCAAGTGCTGCCTGGTTGCCTCGACGTCGAATTCTACTGACTCACGCTCTTCGATCTTCAACGCACCAGTCGGGCAATCACCAATACAATCGCCAAACCCATCACAAAACAGCTCCTTAACTATCTTAGCCTTCCCATCAACTATTTGAAGAGCACCCTCAGCACAAGACGTCACACAATTCCCGCAACCGTTACACAGATCTTCATCTATTGTGATTATTTTTCGCTTAGCCATCTCGCTCCTCCTCTCGTTCAGTGACATCCTGGTCGCCGCCCAAACATTGATCCGCAAACTTGCACCACTTGGCACAACCCATATCAATCGTGGGGTTCCGAACCTCCTGCCCGCATTTGCTGCACTTTCGTGCCGGCTCGTCCTTCCAGAACTCAAGCATCCTTCCGCAGGAAGAACATTTCACCTCAGAAACGTCTTCCGGCTTCCATTGACTTGGGTTCTGTCCCGGACAACGCGGCATATCTCTTCCCTATCCCAATATTTCCTTTAAGTCTTGCTCAGCCGTTGTGATCGGCGCAATACTGAACTTCTCAACAAGAACATTCAATACTGCAGGCGTAACAAACGCAGGTAGAGTCGGCCCCAGCTTGATGTTCTTGATTCCAAGATGCAACAGAGTCAAAAGTATGCATACCGCTTTCTGCTCATACCATGATATGATCATGGACAACGGCAAGCCATTAACATCCGTTTCAAACGCATCGGCCAAAGCAACAGCTATCTGTACGGCTGAATACGCATCATTACATTGCCCTAAATCAAGCAAACGCGGAATACCGCCAATATCACCAAAATCGAGCTTGTTGAAACGGTATTTACCACAAGCCAACGTCAATATCACACAATCATCAGGTACCGCCTGAGCAAACTCCGTGTAATAGTTACGCCCGCTCTTGGCGCCATCACAACCGCCCACGAGAAAGAAGTGCTTGATCGCACCACTCTTTACCGCGTCTATCACCTTGTCCGCGACACCAAGAACCGCATTATGGCCAAAGCCAACAGTAATGCTCTTGTCCGGACCATCCTCGGCAAAACCATCAGCCGCCAGCGCCGCCTCTATTACAGGCGCGAAATTACCGTCAGCAATATGGTCAACACCCGGCCAGGCAACCAAACCACAGGTGAAAATACGGCCTATGTATGTGTCCGCTGGACGCTGAATACAATTGGTGGTCATCAATATCGAACCAGGAAAAGCATCAAACTCTTTCTTCTGGTCCTGCCATGCACCACCATAATTACCAACGAGATGACTGTACTTCTTCAACTCAGGATAACCATGGGCTGGCAGCATCTCACCATGAGTATATATATTAATACCCTTACCCTCTGTCTGCTTCAAAAGCTCTTCCAAATCCTTCAGGTCGTGACCTGAAATCAGAATGGCCTTGCCTTTGAGTGGCTCTATCCTAACCTGAGTCGGAACCGGGTGTCCATATGTTCCGGTATTAGCCGTATCCAAAAGCCCCATAACCGTCAGATTGACCTCACCACATTTAAGGTTCATACCAAGAAGCTCATCAACCGTTGAATTTTCCTTTGTCAGAAAATCTAAAGCTTCATGGAAGAACGCAAACACAGCCTGATCTTCCTGCCCCAGAATCAATGCATGGTCAGCATAGGAAGCCGTACCCTTTAATCCATAAGTCAAAAGCTCCTGCAAACCGACAATGTCATCGCCCAATTTCCCTTTACGACCATCAATAGAAACTTCTTCACCTTCCTTAATCAGATCCGCCATGCTATCGGCAATCTTCCATTGCGCAGGTCCTGTCAATTCTTCTTCGATATTTCCAGCCTTTTGAACGGCGTCCTTATACATAGCTGCAGCTTTTTCTTTCACTGTTGACGCTGCACGCAAGATTGACTCCAGACGCTCAACATCAAAATTTACATTCGTCACAGTCGTGAATAGAGCTTCAGTTACAAACACATCGACATCTCGGTCATGAACCCCCAACTGCCCTGCCCTGTGAGCGTACATTGAGATTCCTTTGGCCGCATGGATCAGCAGATCCTGAAGCGCCGCCACATCAGGCTCTTTCCCACATACACCTGTCTTCACACAACCTTCACCCTTAACAGTCTGTTCACATTGATAACAAAACATTGTACCTATCTCCTTTTTACTTACTGCACGTTAGTTTTTCTGTTAGCGTTAAAGACACTATGCACTCTTTTTTAAACAAAAACATTGATTTAAGTCAAGAAACCTTGAAAAACTTTAAATCACTTATGAGCACCCAAATTACAGAAATAATCCATAAAAACCCATTCTTTAACGGCCTATCGCAAGAACAATGCAAAGACCTCGCCAATATCACATCACAAAAATCGCTCACAAAGCGTGAAGTCCTCTTTTTCGAAGGTGCCCAAGGCTCGCTAATATACCTACTCGAGTCAGGTTGCATACAACTAAACAAGATGTCGCCCGGCGGCAACGAACTCGTCATCCGAACCATCAAGCCCGGCGAGGTGTTTGCAGAGGTCATTCTCTTTGAAAAACAAAGCTATCCAGTAACAGCAACCTCCGTAACTCCTTCAACAGTTCTCGCTTTCGACAAAAGAGATATTCTACACCTCCTTGACAAAGCGGAGTTCCGCAACAATTTCATCGCATCTCTCATGCAAAAACAACGATACCTAGCCGAACGCGTCCGCTACCTTACCTCTTATGATGTCGAACAACGGTTCTTCCTGTTCCTCAGGGAACATTACGGCGAACATCAACAAATCTCCGTATCAATGTCAAAAAAAGATCTCGCCGCCTCCATAGGCGCAACACCAGAAACTTTCAGCCGACTCATCAAGCGTCTTAAAGACCAAGACATAATAGACTGGAAAGAAAACGCTCTAAACATAGACCCGCAAATCTGGAAAACACTCCCCGAGGATTAATTAATAACGTCTCCAATCGACCACCCCCGGCACTAGACGCTCAGTGCTCCAGCTATTTCCAACAGATTTTCTGAAGTCGATTGTCCGGAAAATCCGCTATCCACTTTCCCGATCTCCCCCTTGAGCTTTACTACATCATCTTTCGCTGCACGCAACGCAGCCACCTCATCCGGCATAAGATCAACCTGCCCCGCACATTCCGCGAGAAGAGAACATATCCCCGTCTCTGGAGATAACTCTACGTGAACCTCGCTCACCTTAACCCCTTACTGCGCTGCATACCCTTTAAAGCTCGGCCTGCCCCAACCAGTTGCCATGCTTGTTGCAATTCTCAATGGCAGATATGGTTCCTGACTGCGCTTTCAAATGCAATCCTGCGGCAGGATGACAAACTTCCGGTGACAACCAGACTCTGGAAATAAATTTGTTATCGAGGTAGTAGTCTATATATTTGATATAGTGATTCGGCTCCATCACATGCTCAATCTCACCCACCTTGACATGCACATCATAACAACCACCACCCGGAATCAACCCACACTCCCTCACCACTACAACCTGAGGTATATGCTTCTTCTCCGCTTCTGTCAGATCAGCAGCATCCGCCGGCTTGTTGATGGCATCTGCATCCTCCGCAAAATCACCAGCACCTGCACCACACACCAAACAGGCATCAGGAAGATCATTAAACTCTATATGCCCACATTTACTACATACGTACAATTTCATGCTACACTCCATTTTTAACATTCCTAACTCAAACCTCACATTACATTGCACTATACGTGCCAATCAGCCCCGTCAGAGAATAATAAATGTAAGTTACTGCGTATAAGTACGTTAGGAGTAGAGATGCGCATTGCGTCTATATATGCCAGTGTCTCAGATGTCTCATATCGTACGAATTAACTGTTAAATAGACATACGCAGGAGAATAGCGACAACAATATGCTACTTCTTCTGCCAATGATTGACCTTATCCAGAACATCTCTCACATAAGAACATTCGCACTTCTTACCGCATGGCGCCAGATTCTTATCTTCACCACAATAGCCGGGACAGCCTTCAACATTTTCTTTCGACATATCGTCAAACATCGGACCTTCATGCATATCAAGAAACTCACCAGCAGGAATAGCAAGAGTTGAACCGCAACCCTCAACATCATGCGTAAAAAGAAAGAAACCCGCAACCAGATCACCATAATTGACCTGATAGCCGTCGAGAATCATGTTGCCATCAGCTAACAATTCATTCCTGTCCTTCCAAATCTTATGACAACTCGTACATTCCTTAAATTCTTTGCTCATTCCTTGACTCCCTTATCTACGCTGAAACATATCAAAGCTTATTACATGCCTACATAACTGCTACTCACAAATTTGTAACAGAAATTACAAGGCATTTGCAAATAAACACCAAAGCTTTTTGTTTAGACAATATATAATACTGACAGATATGGCATGATTATTGCATATTCTATTGAGGATAACAAAGGAGGTCATGATGCCTTTCAGAGAAATGCCAGGAGTTACCGGCTTAGTGTATGTGCCCAACGATGATGGCAACGCAAAGAAGCACAACTGCCCCGATTGCTATAACTGCCAATGGTGTAGCGATGCCAAATGCGAATTATGCCTGGCGAACAAAAAGAACTCCTGCCGTAGGAAATGCAAAAAGAAGGGGGCGCGTAAGCAGTGAACTACGGGGGCAAGGAATCAGCAGTACCATACAGATACATCGCGTGTGCCACTTAGCACCATGCCTGCTACTACATCCTCGGGCTGCGTGCGCAACTTCTCAACAACAGCACGTTTACTGCTCCCGGCGACAAATACAATCTTTTCGATTCCCAACAAAAAATCTCTGCTGACTGAAATCCTGTCCGGCCCTTCATCACGCTTAACCGCTTGAGCCATACACCCCTTCCCCGCCTCAATATCCTCAATACTGAAAAGCGACGCCAGATGACCATCACCCCCCAACCCAAGAACCCCAAGATTAATGACACCTTGCCCCATAAACCGCCTCAGATCTCTATCATAAATATCCGCGCATTCCTCAAGCGGCAACTCTGTTCGAGGCCTTACAACACGCGAATCATCAATATCCAACGCCTCCACAAGATTCCTGATAAATCCATAATTGCTGTCTGGCGAGCGTATCGGAACATGCCGCTCATCAGACAATAAAACATGCAAGTCCGGGGAAAGATTCTTGATTCGTCCCGAAAGCGCATCATATATCCCCCTGACTGTGTTTCCTCCTGTCAACATCACCGCATGCGGCCCCGCATTCGTGTTTTCAAAATACTCGACCAGAAGAGAAACAACAGCTTCAGATAAAGCAGGTTCAGAATCGAACTCAAGGAATGTCAGCATGCATCATCTCCGAAATCCGTCATCCCGGCAAAAGATCGAAGTTTGTCAGCATGACGGTGCTCAGCCTTTGAGAGCATGAGGAATGTATTCTTAAGCGAAGGAAACATAGTAAGATACGCCAGCTCAGCATAAAAATCAGCCGTGGCAAGCTCATGCTCAATCGCATGCTCAAGAACAGGCTTGTCCGACGCAGAAATATTATGATGCAAGTTGTCTCTTTCTTCAGGGACATAATCGCCTGCAGATGGAAACAGATCATCCGGCTTCTGAGAATATTCCGTCAACTGCTTCAAATGATCACCTTCCTCTTTCGCCAACTGCGCAAGAAGTGTCTTGAATTCCTTGTCAACCGCCTTACCCGCCATGGTTCTATAGTCATCAAATGCCGCTTTCTCGAACTCCATGGCCATATTCAAGACAAAATGCCCCACTACCGGCGATGCTTTCACCTGAACTTCTTTCTCAGGAACAAATGCATGCCAAAGAATAATAGCGCCGAAGATGAGAAACATGATGCCGGCAGCAATCTTCAATTGCTTCGGATCTATATATTTGGACATCATACTTCCAAGCAACACAGCAAGAAACGTCGACAACACCAACGCCGATGACGCCGCAGCGAACACAGTCCATTTAGCCGATTCTGAAGTCGTCGCCCTCGCCATCGCAGCCAGCTGAGTCTTGTCCCCCAACTCTGCAAGAAAGATAAGAACAAATGTGCTTAAAAATATTTTCCAATTCATATAGTGCACCCCTATTACTCAGCTTCAGGCCCAGTGCTACCAAACGCATATGGCAACGGCACAATCTTCTGTTCGTCAATCTCATGAAGAACCGGCGTAAAAATGTCCCATGCAGCTTCGAGCTCTTCTTTTGTAACAAAAAGACTTCTATCTCCACGAATAACATCCAAAATCAAACTTTCATACGCATCTGGTATAATCTCATCAAATGCATGCTTGTAGCGTAAATCCAAATCCTTTGAGGTGAAGTTCATGCCCATACCCGGAGTCTTATTTGTGAAACGCAAATATATGGCTTCATCCGGCTGAATTCTTATAACCAGCTCGTTGGCTTCCGGGCATACGCCTGCATCACAGAAGATATTGTTTGCGACATGGCGAAACTTAATTCTAATTCTCGTAACATGCTTATCCAGCCCCTTTCCTGCTGTAATACTGAAAGGAACACCAGCCCAACGGTCATTATTTATACTCAACTTTACCTTTGCGAACGTAGGCGTAATCGAATCGTCCGGAACCGTATCATCGGACGTATACGCACCCACATCCTTGCTACCGCACTTGCCATCCTTGTACTGACCCAGAATAATATCATCTACTTGAACAGTCGCAATACTTCTCATCAACTTTACCTTTTTCTCCGCTATTGATGATGAACTGTATCGGTCAGGAGGACACATTGCCACGAGAGAAAGTACCTGGATAAGATGATTTTGCACAACATCACGAATGATCCCATATTTATCAAAATAACCACCCCGCCCATCAACTCCCGAGTTCTCTTTCCAGACAACTTCAACGCTCTCGATAAACTCCTTATTCCAAAGCGGCTCAAATATCAGATTAGCAAACCTCAAGACCAGCAGGTTCTGAATCAACTCCTTACCCAGATAATGATCCATGCGGAAAGTTTGATCTTCTGCAAATATCAGCGCCAATTCCCTGGTCAAAGTGTCCGACGATTGACGATCACGCCCGAACGGTTTCTCTATCACCACACGCGACCATGGGTTAACACCATCGCAAGCAACAAATCCGGCGTCACCTATGGCGTCAGCAACATCCATAAAGATCGAAGGAGGAATCGCAAAATAAAATACTCTGTTAACATCTCGAGAGGGTTCTGTATCCTGCATTACCTGATACAAATCCAGAAACGAGTCTGAAGAATCGTAACTGCCGGAGACATAATGACAACGAGCCACAAAATCCTTCTGGTTATCGGCGCATTCTTTAGCATCAGGCGTGTAGTGGCACGGCAAATCACTTGATATCTTCACGCGAAACTCATCATGCGTAAACTTCGACCGGGCAAACCCGAATACGTTGAAATCTCCAGGGAGCAGTCCCTGGCAGAAAAGCGAAAAGAGTGCCGGGTATATCTTTTTTTGAGCCAAATCGCCCGATGCACCAACAATAATAATACTAACAGCTTCCGAGGCCACTATTCATCTTTCCTTTCGAGCACAAGGTATACCGGCAACCCGACTACCTCGTAATAGTCCATCACCTCTTTGACACTTGAAGCCATACTGTCTGTAGCATCATACCGGAGTATTGAAAAGTTCTCTAATTCACCCACCACTGCCTCATCAACAAAAGTGGTCTTTTCCATTTTCATGCAGTTCTTGCACCAATGCGCCCAAAAGTCGATCAGTATCGGTTTGCCACTCTCGTCACTTTGTTGTAACAGCTCCCCGAAATCACTGCTTTTTTCATTGTAAGATAAAAGCTGATATGTCAGATGCCCATAATAGAGCGCCATTCCCAGAATGAGCACACCAAACCCATATTTGACATACTCCATCCATTTTCCGGGCTTAGGCAATACCCCCATCCCTGCACCCGCAAGAGGCCATGGTAGAGCCATGCCAACACCTAACAGGAACGGTAACAGTAACCCCGCGTTATTACCACCGCTGTAAAGGTTTCTTGCCAACACCAACACAGACAATAGAACAGGCGCAACACAAGCACCGGCAAGCAATGCCGCAACGCCACCAATCACCGCAGCTGCCCAAAAACTACCTTTTCGCTGATTCGGTCCACCATGCTGAAACTTACTTAAATCAACATTTATCACCCCAAACATTGCCATAGACATAAGAAGAAATAGAACTGTTATAGCCAGATTAAACCAAGGCGAGGCATTGAGCGCGCCAAACTGCGCGCTGGTCAAAATCACTATTAAACCCAGCCCGCCATATACAATAGCCATGCCCGCACCATACGCCGCACCCAATGCAAAACCCCTGCCTTTTGATTGCGCAGCGGCACCAGCACCTATGATTGCAAGATTGATTGGTATCATGGGCAAAACACAGGGCGTCAAGTTCAACAACAATCCACCAAGCAAAATGCCCAACAATGTTAATATCATTCCACGTGCAGGCTTACTGCCAGCAGCCTCCTCATCGCGAAGGAAAGCAAGAAATTTTTCAGGAGCAACATAACCAGAAGTGCGAGCTTTCACTTCGTATTGATCTGCCAGATCAGCCCATGCCGGTCGCCCGGATGCATCCTGATCTACGCCATCATCAAGAATCACGCTCTTCCCCGGCAATAAACTAAACTTTTTGCTCTGAGGAAAGTAACATGTCTTGTCATCACAGCCCTGATAAGAAACGGTTACAGTGAGCAAACGAGACGCACCAAATGTCACTCCGTAGGAAAAACGCACATCATGCTGATATATACCCACCGTCTTTTCTTGAAATGCATCGTATTTCTGCTTTGACTCAGAACCTGACTTTAATCCGATGACCGCGTCACCCACCACTTCAACAGACAACTGTTCCTCATACAAATAATGTCCGTCAGGAACAGTAAGAGTCACGACCAGAACAGGTACGCCACTATCTTGTGACAACTCAGCGGTCGCAGTAAAAGGATCTTCAAACTGCGCAAACAACCGTCCGCACAGCAACATCAGGAGCATACCTGAAATAAGAATTCGTTTCATGCCTTCCGCCTTTCGCTCTTCAGCCGCTTGGATCAAATACTATACAAATCGTCTAGACTCAATCTTCAGCAAAGATATGCTCGTCGTACTCGGTCTCAAATTTAAGCTTGTGCTTATCTTCATCTTCAGCAAGAGCAAGAAACGTACTGCGCACATCTTCATGTTGACTTATCTCAGCAAGGTCACGATACATATCGCCCGCCATCTGTTCTTTCTTCATGGCCAACGTGAGAATATCCTGATAGTTCATATCTGAAGACGACTCAACGTCAATAAGATATTTCGAAATATGCAAATCCAACACCTTCTCCTGCGGCATCATTATCTTGCCACTTTCCTTTATATCTCGGAGTTTTGCTGCGTGCCCTCGTTCCTGGTCAGCAAACGTGAGTAGCTCCCGACTAATGGCATCATCTGTCACCTTCGCTGCCAGTGACTGATAAAACTCCACTGCGCTATTCTCACCCTGAATCGCAAAATCCAGAACGTCCGCCACACTATCACCTTTACCACCAATAATTTCTTCTGTCATGCCAAGCCTCCAGTTCCATCTTCAGAAATCAATTAACTTCAGAAAAACTATCTTTATCTACTCCGCATTCAGGACAGACCCAATCGCCCGACACATCGGCAAATGCCGTACCGGCGGCAACACCATTATCCGGATCCCCTACCTCTGGATCATAAATATAACCACACACATCACAAATGTACTTCATTTTACAACTCCTCTTTTATCTTCTTTTTCTCCTTAAGAATCCAGTGGATATGCTTTGTCTCTTCCAGCATTAACGCATCTATTTTATCTCTTCCGAAATCAGCTGACACAAGTTCACGCATTGCAACAAAAAAGCTTATCGTATCCTTTTCCGCCTGGAGCGCAATATCGAGAATATCATCAAGCGTTTCCTCCCCCTTCAGCAATTCAGTCAAACCTGTACCCGTCAGATCAAAGACATGACTGTCAGCCATGGCTTCCAAATACTGAGCTGCCTCGTTGTCGTGATCAAATGCCGCCACCTCTGATTCCCGGGCTGCAAATTCTTTCCGCATTCCTTCGAATAGAGCCAGATGCGCATCTTCCTGCTCAGCTATAAGAAGAAGCAAGTCCTTCCCCTCTTCACATATCTCAGCGGCTCTTCTATAGAACAATCCACCGTTTCGCTCGATCTGAGCAGCCATCTGCAGAACCTCGTCAGCATGAAATACAGCACTCATAATCCCAGCCTCCTTTTGCTCATTTAGCTCTTCCATAAACCGTGTTTATTACAGTAAGCACGTGCACTCACCGAATCAACATTTACACCTTCAAATGTTGCTTCAGGTTCATCCCCAGGACTTAAATCCACTCTATATACTGCTGATCCCACTAAAAGCTCTATCCACTCAATATAATGATCATCAGCCATAGGATGAGGCACCGATCCAACCGTTACCGTCACAGTTGACCCGTCTTTCGCAACAACCGGAACATGTTTCTCTGTCGCAGCATCAGTCGAATTCGCTTCGTACATCTTCATTGCCTGATCACAACACGCCAACGTTCCACCCGCCGCATGTAACACTTCAACAACATTCCCACATGCTTCACATTTATATACCTGAAGTTTCTCCGTCATATTCATCTCCTTAAATCATTCCACCAAACTGCAGAGCCCATCAGCAAAATCGCCATAACAACCATAGAACCATCAACCATTCATTCGAAAATACATTTTCGACTGACCTATTCTACCAGTTCTCTGCGAGTACTTCAAAATAAGCCTGAGGATGAGCGCAGGCCTTGCAAAGCTCCGGTGCCTCAGGCCCCTCGTGCAGATAACCGCAGTTCTTACAACGCCATACCACGACCTCATCCTTCTTGAAAACTTTACCTTCTTCAATGTTCTTGATCAAAGCAAGATAACGCTTCTCATGCTGCTTCTCCGCCACCGCGATAGACTCAAAAACCTCCGCAATATTATCAAAACCCTCTTCGCGAGCCACTACCGCGAATGACGGATACATATCCGTCCATTCATAGTTTTCTCCAGCAGCACTACCCTTCAGGTTGTCTACGGTCTCGCCAATGATACCAAAAGGGAATGCCCCTGTTATCTCCGCCTCACCGCCATCCATCAATTTGAAAAGCCTCTTGGCATGCTCTTTTTCCTGATCCGCCGTCTCAAGAAAAATATTTGCCATCTGCACATACCCATCTTTTTTGGCCTTACTCGCGAAATATGTATACCTGTTACGAGCCTGTGACTCCCCCGCAAATGCCGCCATCAGATTTGTTGCCGTCTTACTTCCTTTTAACTCCATCTTTACATCCTCCCGTTATTTAGATTATAGCCTCGCGCAGTACGAGCATACTTCCCATACCTGTATAGGCCTAGCTGATTCTGTGCCAGATTCAACAAAAACAGCATGTTTATTCGTATCTAGCTGGCATTCATAATGTTATAAATTAGCAACAATCTCCAATTCTCGGATATAGTCTCAATAACTGCTTCCATCTCCTGAACTTTTGACACAACTGAGACACCGCCTACATGAGCTCAGCAGCAGCTTTCCTAATATCCGTTATACGCCTTGGACTCACACTGACAGAGGTGATCCCCATGTCTATCAACTTTCTGATATGTTGCGGGTCACCAGCGAGCTCGCCACAAACAGACAACGGCTTGCCAGCTTCCTGCGCCGCATCTGCCATCTGATTCATAAGCTTCCAAAAAACTGCTCTGTCAGGATTATAGTCATAAGATACAAGCTCATTGTCACGATCGACTGCAAAAAGGTATTGCGTCAAATCGTTTGTACCAATACTGGCAAAGTCAATGAGCTCATACAATTCGCGCGCCATAAGACAGGCTGACGGGACTTCGAACATTATGCCGTGCAGAATCTCTCCATAATTGAAATCTTTGATCGCATTCAAGAAGACACTCTTAATCTCCACAAACTGATCCGCATCAATAATCATCGGATACATGATCTTTATTCTGCCGCCTTTAACCTCTGATATTCTAGCCAAAGCACGAGCCTGAGTTTCAAGAACGTCTCTTCTGCCCAACAACAACCTTGCACCACGCCAGCCAAGTGCCGGGTTCTCTTCACTCGGAATCTGCATAAATGGCATCGCCTTGTCAGACCCAATATCAAAAAGCCTGAAAACTACACCCTTACCCGCCATTGCCTTAGCTATTTTGTCGTAACGATCAAAAAGTTCATCCTCAGAAAAAAACCTGCCTGCAGCCATCACTTCAAATTCTGTTCTGTAAAGACCAACCCCCTCGGCATTCATCCTGATGCATTCATCCAGATCAGCCGGCAAGCTTACGTTTGCCATTACCTCAAAACCTTTAACAGGATCAACAGCCACAGGCTCGACCCTTGGCGCCTCCGTTTCCGCATCCATAAAATCCGCAATACTCTCATCGGTCGGATGAATTATAACCACGCCTGAAGAACCATCTATCAACAGATTCGTACCACAACCGATCAGACCCCGAACCCCTTGCAGTCCGCTCACTGCCGGTATACCAAGCGCTCTAGCAAGGATTGCTGCATGCGAATTGACTCCACCATGCTCAGTAACAAAACCTATGGTCAGATCAGGATCAATATCAACAGTAAGTGTCGGAGTTAACTCATCCGCAACAATTATCCGGTTCTTGCCGTGCTGACAATGTTTCTTGTCACATTGCAGTGATGGCTGCATGTTGCCCATTACATCCAGTAGCCTGCGCTTTATCTCACCAAAATCAGTCGCCCTAGCACTGATATATTCATCATCAATAGCCTGTAAGCGCGCCTCATAAGAATCCAAGACATGCGTAATCGCATAATCAGCATTAACGTTCTCTTCTGTTATATGCGTAACAACTTCTTTTCTAAGCTGCGAGTCTTCAAGAATCATCTTCTGCGCAGTGAAAATCTCAGCTTCCGCTTTTCCTATTCTCTCTTCGACTCGGTCATGAATCACAACAAGGCGTTCCCCGGCAATCTCTATTGCCCTGTCTACCCTTGCTATCTCCCTCTCAATCCCCTCGCCTTCCACCTTGTACATGGACAGATTGCTATGCCTATTCTCATTAAAAAGGCATACCTTCCCAACAGCTCGTCCCTTACTCAGAGCAAGACCTTCAATTCGGGTTTCTTTCTGTTTCGTCTTCTCCATCTTTATTCAGACGCCATCGCTTTCTCAGCGAGCATCCTTCCTGCCTCATAACATTCTTCCAACACCTCTTCTGTCGGCACAAACTGACACTCTATAGCCTCACGAAGTATCTCCACCTTCATGTCCGTCAAATATCCCTCAACATCCCGCGCACCACCCTTTGACCACCCGTATGACCCAAAGGCGAATCCCTTCTTCCTGGCAGGCCCTAGCCCTTTGAGATACGTAAGCGCCGCAGCCATGGCGGGCATAAGCGTCTTATTTAAAGTGGGAGAACCCACCGCAACCACCGCAGCATCAAGAATCTCAGCCGCAATAACGGTCATGTGATCATTACTGACGTCTATCAGTCTCGCCTCAATATTCTGCTCCATCGCCCCAGCCAGTATCGCCTTTGCCATCTTCTCTGTACTCTTCCACATGGTATCATAAATCACAAGCACCTTACGGGCCTGCTTCTGCGTCACCCAGTCCTGATAGGCAGACATAATAACATCTATATTCTCGCGCCAGATAATACCATGACTCGGAGCTATTATCTCAATATCCATCTTAGAGGCCTTGTCCAGCACCCGCGCTATAGGCCCTCCGAAAAGCATGACTATATTCGCATAGTATGTCTTTGCCTCATGCATGATAATGTCCAGCGTGTCTTCATCGTCAAATCTATGGGAAGAAGCATAATGCTGACCGAACGCGTCCATGGAAAAAAGAAGTTTCTCTTCAGGGATATAGGTGAACATCGACTCCGGCCAGTGAACCATCGGCGTCTCCATAAAAGTCAGCGTACGCTTCCCAAGGGAAATACTATCTCCATCCTTAACAATCTTCCACTTCCAGTCCTTAGTATCGTAATGCATGTTCAACGCCTTCTGGCATTTGGCATCGCAAACCAGCTCCGCAGACCGACATACACTCATAACCGAAGGAAGCCCCCCCGAATGATCAGGTTCCGCGTGATTGCAAACTACATAGTCGACCTTGGACAAATCTGTCAGTTCGGAAACATTCGACATAAGACGTTCGACAAACTGAGCTTTGACGGTATCTATCAACGCCGTTTTGTCGTCTCGCACAAGATACGCGTTATATGTTGAACCCCGCTCAGTTCGGTATCCATGAAAATCCCTTACACCCCAATCAATATACCCCACCCAGTCAATATTATCACAAAGCTCTGTATTCATTAAGATACCCCTTACATGTCATTCCAAGAAACGCACAAGTTTAGCAAGTTCTGCAGGGATTTTAACAGGTTTTTTACAAGAATAATTCTCACAAATATAAACTGTCGCCACCCCTTCCTGCGTTTTCTTGTCCTGTAACAGAGGTATCTTACCCTCAAGCGCATCAGAATCCCCGGCAGCCCTGTCAATCAGAGCCACTATCCTGTTGGGCATAAACTCCGCATGAATGACTTTCAGCATCCCACTCAAGGCTTTCCCGTCTCTTTTCGCCGCTATAGCAATCTCTACAGGTGAAGACATGTAGAAATCAAGAGCACGAAGCAGATAACCAATCCCTCGCGGCTGACGACCAGATCGAGGCACAACCGCCTTAAGCACCTCCTCCGCCATATCATAGTAATCGCTGTTATCAGTCAACCGCGACAACCTGAGCAGAACAAGCGTCGCCATCGAGTTCCCCGATGGTGTCGAGCCGTCAAAGAATGGCTTTGTTCTCCTCAGTAAATGCTTATGACTGTCTGCTGTGAAGAAAAAACCCGGCCCGACAGAATCCTTGAACAACTCGATCATTTGCTCCGTCAACCGCTCACTCTCATCAAGCCATCTAATATCAAATGTGGTTTCATAGAGATCAATAAACGCATTTGCCACGGCGGCATAATCATCCAGATACCCCGGAAGCTTGCCTTTTCCTTTGCTATAGACATGCAAAAGCGCGCCATCCTTAATCATGTCTTCCACAATAAACTTTGCCGCATTCTTTGCGACAGCAAGATACCGTTCGTCCCCCAGAACCTGATACCCCTTGGCAAAGCTGGAAATCATCAAGCCGTTCCATGCCGTAAGCACTTTGTAATCCTGCCCCGGATGAACTCGCTTTGTCCTGACAGCAATTAATTTTTTCTTTAACCCGTCAAGCCTTTGCTCAACCTTCTCGGCTGTCTTATTCTCACCCCTGGCAAAATCCTCCGTCTCGCGAGGAACAAAGAGTATGTTCTCGCCCTCAAAATTTCCTCCCTCAGTAACCCCGTAGTAATCGCAGAAAAAAGCACCGCCCTCCTGCCCGAGAATCTCCATTATCTCACTTCGTGACCATACATAGTATTTCCCCTCAACACCTTCGCTATCGGCATCCTGCGCCGAATGAAAACCTCCAAATTCATCTGTCATTTCGTTTATAACAAAATCCAACGTCTCCGATGCTACCTTCTTATAAATAGGCTTCTTTGTGAGCTGAAACGCCTCCAGATATACCCAGCTGAGTAGAGCATTATCATAAAGCATCTTCTCGAAGTGAGGAACCAGCCAGGTCCGATCCACCGAATATCGATGAAAACCCCCGCCCAACTGATCATACATCCCGCCATAAGCCATCTTATCTAATGTCAAAGTAGCCATATCAAGCAACTTCTCACTGCCAGAATGCCTGTATTGCCTCATAAGCAAGGCTATAGCACCACTTGGCGGAAACTTCGGAGCATTCCCAAACCCTCCCCATTTCTGGTCAAACGCGTAAACTAGCGACTCTGCAGCTTCAGCAAGAACATCAGAATCGATATCACCGTCAACCCAAGTCGGTTTCCGTAGCAACGCCTCGGTCATACCTTTTGCAGCCTTGGCAACATCTTCATTATTCTCTTTCCATGACGAAGCAATGTTCAAAAGAATCTTTTTAAATCCCGGTCGGCCAAACTTGTCGTCAGGCGGGAAATATGTTCCACCGAAAAACGGCTTTAAATCAGGCGTCAGAAAAACCGACAAAGGCCAGCCTCCACTACCAGTCATCATCTGAACCGCACTCATATAGATCTCATCAACACCGGGATGCTCTTCACGATCCACCTTTACACAGACAAACTCCCTATTCATTATCTCAGCTATGTCTTCGTTCTCGAACGATTCCCGCTCCATCACATGGCACCAGTGACAGGCGGAATAGCCAATCGAAAGAAAGATAGGCTTCCGTTCCTTGCGAGCCTTCTCAAACGCTTCATCACCCCAAGGATACCAATCCACCGGATTATGGGCATGCTGAAGCAAATACGGGCTTGTTTCATTGATGAGCTTATTCACATGCCTCTCCTTCACAGTGTTAACAGGACCAACAATATCTTTCCCAGCATCTTCCGCCCGACACCCGACCAGCATCATCACAAAAAATATTCCTGCCATTACCAAGCAGCCTGCCTTCATGGCACCCCTTCTTTCTTCTCAAAGAAAAAGGCGAAGCGGCTTAGCCAGCTTCACCTTTTAAACTTTGTCTATCGTCACGCAGTCATGACTTGCAACATCCAGGTGAACCCTTAGCAAGGCCGCATTTGCCGCATTGGGGTGCATCTTTCACGCAACACTTTGAAGAACCCTTGACCTGCCCGCATCCGCCACAGAGTTTTGGAGATGATTCCGCCGCAGGTGCCGCACCAGCACCGCAAGTCCTGAAGGGACAACAGCCGCCCATCATAATCAACCCAACTACCATCATCCCAGCTAATAACACTATGCTCCTTTTCATCGTACAGTCCTCCCGATTTTGCTGTTCGTATCTTACCGCTTCTATCCTTCAAAGTTATTTTTTAAGCAACTTCTTCAGGTGCTTGACATACTCTTCCGCGCCACCAGCCCGATAACCAGTCCGAGCAATCAGCTTACCTTTGGAATCGATTAATATCACCGTAGGGAAACCCTTGACCCTGTACTTCTCCGACAGTTTCTGATTCTGTTTCTTTACCTTATCAGATTGTTTTTTCCTGTTCGGGAAATCTGCAAGAAACAAAACAAGATTCTCATCCGCATATTTCTTGAACTCAGGCTTGCTGAAGATTTCTTTATCCAGCCTGATACACCATCCGCACCAGTCGGAACCCGAAAAGTCGATTAAGATAGGTCGTCCGCCCTTAGCTGCGACCTTCTGTGCCGCATCAAAATCCGTAAACCATTCAACCTTCGATTCTCCAGCCGCAACAGCTTCACCCTCCTTGACATTGCAACCAGCCAGCAATACCGCCACTATCATTAAATATAAATAATTCTTCATAATAATCCACCTCACATTCTCCATACCCAATAATCCATCTCTAATCATCCAATCTCCGCGCGAGCCTCCACGCTCGCGCTATTCCCAGACTCCCCTTTTCGCATGTTCGTTTTTTTCACGCTCTGCCTGGGTTCTTATCTTGTAAGCACAATCTCTTACCACACTATAAAGAAGAACACATCCATCATCCCGACTATTCGCCTCGCCTTCATCCGCAAGTATCGTCAACTTCAATGCAGCGTCCAAAGCCTTCTTAATATGGCTATTGCAATTCTTATCCATTTCCTTCCCTCCTACAACATTAAAGCTAGATTTGTACCAACAGTAGATGGAAATTTAAGATATCCAGAAGAATGCTGTAAACATTGGCCTTTTAGATGATCTACATATGGCAGCAACTGAGGATGTATCACTGGCAGGTGCGAAATGCGGGACATTGAGACATGCTAAACAAGAGAAACACTAGAGAACTAAATATCGCCGACATCGTCAAGAAAGCGGTAGAGCGTGGCTCGTGAGACACCGAGGTATTTCGATGCTTCCACTCGGTTATCGTTGGTCTCCTTGAGTGCCGCGCGAACGGATGCTATATCCAGCTTCTTCCTGCGCCGCTTCTTTATCTCTCCAGCACCAGGAATACGCAGTCCTTTTCTCGGCGGCAGATGAATCGGCTGGATTTGATTGCCCCTGCATTTCACAAGAGCAAATTGAATCCAGTTCTGAAGCTCTCGGACATTACCCGGCCAGTCGTAGGTCATCATCAAATCTAAAGTCTCAGGCGCAAGCTCTATCCCCTCTTTTCCTACATTCTGCAGTTCCCTGTTCAAAACATAATCCACAAGCAATGGAATGTCATTGCGCCTATCACGCAATGGCGGGAGGTCTACAGGTACAACGTTCAATCTGTAGTAAAGATCTTCCCTGAACCGTCCGGCTTCAATCTCATCCATGAGATGTTTATTGGTCGCGCTAATCACCCGCACATCTACCTTCTGAGTCTTTTCGCTACCAACACGCTCAAAAGCACCATCCTGCAATACACGCAAGAGCCGCACCTGCATTGCGGGCGGAATATCTCCTATCTCATCAAGAAATATGGTCCCGCCATCAGCTAGTTCAAAACGACCCTTCTTATCCCGAATAGCACCTGTAAATGCGCCCTTCACATGTCCAAATAATTCGCTCTCCAACAAAGCCTCAGGCAATGCACCACAATTGACCGGCACAAAAAGCCCTTTTGATCTCTGCCCCTCATTGTGAATAGCCGCCGCAACAAGCTCCTTGCCCGTTCCACTCTCCCCCTGAATAAGGACTGGTACGCTGGAGTCTGCAAGATCTCCTATCAATTCAAAAATCTCCAGCATCTCATGGTCTCGCCCTATAATACCCGCGAAACTATTGATCTTGCGCACCTGCTTGGCAAGCCTCCGCTCGCGCGTTACGTCCCGGAACGAAACAAGAACACCTATCTCACCCCTAGCAGCATCCGCCATTTTCTTGATTACCATCTCAATCGCTCGCGACTCGCCGCTCTTTGTTGTTATATTGATTTCCTGCTTAGAAACATCACCTATAGGCGTACTATTATCACAGAAATGGCAGTCATTTCCGCAGAAGTTTCCGGGGAACACATCATGGCAATCGTGATTAATAACATCCTCACGACTATAGCCTGTAATCTCCTCAGCCGCTTTATTGAAAAAGAAAATGCGACGGTTCATATCATGCGCAATAATTCCGTCATGGATGTTGGCTAATATTGTGTCAGAACAACACTTAGCCTCCGCGAAAGCCTGCAAATAACCGCACTCAAAGAAATCATCAACCAACTGCTTGATCTTGTCTCTGCCCTGACGAAATGCTTCTAGGATCTCCTCTTCGCTTCCTTCCGCTGCATCAGGATCAGGAAGACCCCAATTCACCACTTCAGGATGGCCGGGGAGAACCGGACAACTCTCAGCCGCGTTGCCGCAAAGCGTAACAACGACATCAAAATCAAGTGCCGACAGACTATCAAGATCTTTCGAGGCCTGCTTCGATATATCCACCCCGACTTCCGCCATTACCTTAATTGCGGTCGGATGAATATGAGACGCCTCCGTCCCTGCACTGGCAATCTCAACTCCAGCCTCTTTTCTGGCAAGGACAAACCCCTCCGCCATTTGGCTGCGACATGAATTCCGGGTACATAAAAACAAAACCTTATTCATGTGTTAGCTTATACAATGCTAATGTCTCATTTAAAAGCATAAAGTGAGACACATTGCATCCGAAATACATTTCCAGTTATTGGGGTCAACCCTTAAGATAGAAGACAAGGTGTTAACCTTCAGCTCCACGCAATTTATCAAGTCTTCCCTCCACCTTCTTGAGAATTTTCCTTAGCCTTCTGTCATTTGGCAACCTTTCTGATAGCTTTTTCATCTACTGACTAACCGCTGCTCCAGTACCTATATTCAACAACTGCACAACTTCACGTTGAGTCAGATCCGAATAGCGGGATAGGTGCATGGCGGCAACAGCACGCAGATAACTCCCCCTGCGGCGTTGCCGGAATTCCTCGACCACCTCTACTTAAAATATCTCTGCAAGGATATCTAACACCTTCCCTGGCTCAAGAGACTCGGTTATTCATCTAAAGGATATATCTTCAGGAGCATTACTTTTCTCTATCAGTTTCTGATACAGCTCATCTATCTTTGCCCTGAAACCATCACTCCCTATACTCCGTGGCGATTCCTTGAGGGCTTCTTTAAATTCTGCATCTGGAGGAAAGCAGGTCGTTTAAGCGGTCTCAACTGCCTCAATAATCTCGCTACAAGATAATTCCGCCCATTCTACGCAGCAATTGCACTCTATACCTCCACCGAAAGACCAGATCCTATTCGGTTGGCAATTCCATCTACCCACAGATTATTCATAAGACCCATAAATCTTAGATAAGGCCTTTTCGAAAACGGCTACTCTATTTATCTTGAACACCAAGCTTCTTGAGTATGATGCCCATTGGACAAAATCCGGAGAACCCAAACTGAAAAAGATTCAAACCGACGAATGCCGTAAAGAAATACCAGTATGGATGCACCCATGTACCTAACGCCAAACTACCAAGAATAAATATGCCCGCAACCACATGAATCCAATCTGCAACAACCATCTTACGTTTCATAACAAACCTCTTTCCTTAGAAACTATACCGAACCCCACCATATACATTATTATTTCTCTTAAACTGCCCGAAGAAAGTGTAATCATCTTCACCGAAGAAAACATTTCCCCCCGCTGTGACAAGCCAGGCATCATTCACCTTATACTTAACAACAGGCCTTACATACCCATCGCTGTCCGTAGGCGAATAATAAGTAAACAGCGATATCACCATATTCTGACTCATTGCCTGTTTCGTTAAACGCAATGTAACAACCTGCCTGTCTTCATCTTTCGCATTCTGCCCTTCAAGCAGAACCGACTTGTAGCTGGTGTAATCCTGCATCTGCTCAACATAATACTGCACTCCCATAGAAAGCTCCTTCAACAGCTCCCGCTCGTAGCCGACCAAAGCCCTGATCTCATCATTCGGAATATACAAATCAGTCCCATCAAAATCGTCTTTAGAATCATAATAACCACATTCAAAATTAACTAACCCCTTACCAAGGCCACCGCGAATACTTGCCCCGTAAACCGCCAACTCAGGAAAGATTGGCTTCATTGCCGCAGGATCCATCCCCTCAGGATTCTTCCAATACCCGTCATACAGATACACTGCAAGTTCATAGCCAGCAATATTGCCATAAGCGCGAACTGCAACCTCATCATCCTCAAACCAGTCATCGGGCTTAACAGGATCAACAATCGCATCTCTGCCCGCCCTTTCTCCAAGCCCGGGATTCCAATATGATATTCTGTGCCCACTTATATAGCGGTCCGAATCAAAACGCGGCGTATAAGCGACATCTATGCTTACAGCCCCAGGGAAAAGACTTATAAAAAATGCGTCTGACGGCGCTTTTAAATATTCAACATCACGCCCACTGAAGAACGACTGCCAGTCTTTAGGAAACAAATCATTGATAAAAAGAAGGTCGCCTGTCCCCCATGTGAGAATCTGACGCCCGATCTTGACATCCATAAAGTCGACTGGCGATATAAGGACATTTGCTTCTCTCAAATCAATAAACCCAGTACCCTCTTCAATATCAAGGTCGTCTTCTAGTGCCACTTCATCATGCAAAAAGTCAGCACGAACCTGTATCGTTGACAAATCACCCATCCTCTGAAGATCAAGTTGAAGCCTCGCCTCGCCCAAGCTCGCATCTTTCTCGTTCAGGTCTTCCTGAGTCCTCATGCCGCCCCTAACATCAACGAAGCCATGCACATCAATATCCAGCCGGCTCAAGAGTCCTTCATCCTGAGCAGACATAGAAGATGTACAGCCCAGCAATATCACCAGCGAAACACCAACAACCATCAACCAACAACCATTAACCATTCCCCTCATCGCACTTCCTTTGGAGGACGTCTCAAGAAACGCTCGGTAAAGATACGTTCACTAAGCCCGATATCATACTTTACATTACTAAACACATTGACCGTACTTGTCCCGGATTTTAAATCGCTGGCAACTGCCTCCATAACCGTAGGATACCCCTGGATCACTTCGACTTTCACAGCTTCAACACGGCGATAAAGCTTGTCGTTCTTATCGTAATACTCAGCCTTTTGAGGAATAAAAGTTTTCTTGTCTACCCAGACATTGTAATAAGAAAACTCAACCGTATCCGAGTCTTTAGGCACGCTCTTAATCTTGTAGTGCGTATCAGAAGACGCCAGAAGCTCATGCTTGTCGAGATCAATACCGCGACCCGACACATCCTCGTACAGAAAGTCTGACCCCACAAAGCTGGTACGCTTGTCCCCGGGAGCAATACGCTTGTTTAAGTTCAGCGCCGGAAGCCACAACCACCTGCCGTCAGCCTTGCCAACATGCTTCCAGACCAGAAATGCCATCTTACGCACATCTGCCGGAGCCTTGAAATAAACATAAAAGTTCTGATCTCCGCCATCTCCATCCCGCCGCAAGATAGTAAATTCGCGAGTTCTAGCAGAACCCTTGCTATCACTAATAGTCATCTTAACATCAGCTTTGCCGTCTTTGCCGGCATAGTACGACGCTTCATTAGCTTTCTTGACAATCTCTTCTACCGAAAGCTCCTGCGCAAAAACACCACTACATATGCCCAACACCACAACCATCATTGATATCATTGTTTTCTTCATTGCTTCTCTCCTCATTACCCTGCATCCCACTTCAACTATCATTCTTAAATGCCCATGCTTTCAACATCGTTAACATTGCCGGCAATATAAAAAGTGTTGCCAACCAGGACACCGCCATTATTGCGGCTAGAAAGAATCCTACAGTCTTGTAAGGAACCAGCGGCGCAACAAGAAGCGGTGTAAACCCAACCGAAATAGTAACAGCATTCCTGCTGATGGCTTTAGCAGGCTCTTTGAACATCTCGGTACAAGCATCTTTCCATGAACCCAATTTCTTTTGTTCTTCACGGACTCGCTCAAGAAAATGAATAGCAAAGTCAACACTGAGCCCCAACGTCAACGCAGAAAGAATCGCAACAGGCATATCGTAATCCTTTCCGACAAGACCTATAAGTCCATAGATAAATGAGATTGTCACCGTCAGAGGAATCATGGCAAGAAATCCGTATAACGGCGAACGAAACAGAACCATCATCATCACAAGCACTACAACAAAACTACTTATAAGTGACGAGAGCATACCGCGAACCATCTTGTCCTGCCATACAACATTCAAATACGTCAAACCAGCCCAACCCATGTTCACTGCTACCGGCGACTCTTCCCTGCTTGCAAACGATTCGACTCCTGCGACCACAGCCTCCATATCAACATTGTCACCGCTCTTGAGCTGAACCCATATATTTACTTCCTGATAATCTTTCGTTATCAGATGGAACAAACTGTCTTTCTTCTTCATTCCTTCAAGCTGAGTGAACACCTGCCCTATAGCAGCCGAACTGTCAGGAACATTCCAGCTGGCCCTGTTGCGTGTAGCATATGCCAGCTTCTCCTCTTCTGACGCATCGGCAGGCGGCTCAACATAATTCAATTCATAGGAGGCTTTCTCCAATGCATCCACAGCTGAAGATGTTTTCCCTACCACTGCAGAGTCCTTAAGATGCTCCTGCAGCCGCTTAACATACTCTAACATCTCAGGTTGCTTGAACAGAGGGGCAGTAAGCTCAGTTTCCATCTCAAAGACAAACTCCCGAAACGAAAGATCCGCATATTCCTCACTAATAGCAAGCGCCTTATCCATAAGCTCATCGCCAGTCAGCCCCTTAAAATCAGCCAAGCGCTGAAGCAATACGGCCTTACCCTCGTCCTTAACACCCGCGAGCTTGTGCACACTTGCTTCCAGCGAAACATAGGTCAACCCTTCGGGATCAAGATAATTTATCTCATCCGCTAGGGTATTCCACGACACGGTTGCCTCTCCATCTATCTTCTCCGCTTCGTTGGCAAGCTCTACAAAACACTTTTTCATATCACTGCTGTTCACATTCCTGTACAGCTGTGCGAGTTCCCCAAGTTTTATGAGAAAAGCGTCTGTCGCCTCCGGCAAGACCGCCCTGAACCGTTTCTCCGCTTCAGCACTTATTACCTTAGCCTTCTCTTCACAATTGTGAGCATCAGGTCTTTTGGCAGAAAGCGTCAGGTACGCGGTATAAGTACCCCCGAAGTGATTATTAAGAACAACATCGGCGACTCTTATGGGATGAGTCTTCGTGAACCACTTAACGGGGTTGTCGTTGACTTGAATACGGGTGATTCCATATATCGATACCATAAGCACAACAACCGTTACACCAAGCGTAAGCTTCCATCTGTGATAACTGAAAGAACCCAACCGAGCCAAAACAACACTGAACAATCCATGGGTGCTGACATCATCAGAACGTTTCCGACCTATAGCTTTAAGGGATTTATGAGGAACTGCAATCATGATGTATGCAGGTATAAGCGTCATGGTAAGTATCCAGGCCAACGCAACTCCGAATGCCACATGAAGACCAAATACGCGAACAGGAGGAATCGGAGTCATCCCCAACGACGCAAACCCCGCTATAGTCGTAAGACTTGTATAAAGCATGGGCCTGAACAAATGCCCCACAACATGCCGCAACGTCTTGGCCTTGTCATTAAACCGGTGATAAAGATCAAAGAACTCGCTGAGAATATGAACAGAATCAGCAACAGCTATAGGCATCAGGAATATCGCTATCATGGAACTCATGATATGCACATCAAAACCCAATCCGATCAGAAGACCCATAGTGGCAATTACGCTTATTACGGCCACTATCATCGGCGCTATGATAAGCGACAAACGTCTAAAGAAAACCAGAAGCAAAAGAAATATAACCAGTCCAGCAAGGGGCGCCGATGTCGCCATCTGAACAAGCATCTCAACCCCGAATGTATCCTGAGCAACTGGCTGCCCTGTGATGAACACCTGATCATCACTACCCCATCCCTTGGTCAACTCCCCGACAAGTGCCGCAGCATTATAACTGTACGTCTTGCTCTTAATAGGAATATAAACACATATGGCTTTTTCATCCTCGGATACCAAAGTCCCATTGTATAGAGGATTATCCATCGCATCATCACGCAGAACAAGCGCTTCTTCTCGCGTTGCAGGAGGAGCCTCCATCAAATATTCAAGCTTCAAAGAACCCAATTCTGACTGTTTGATACTATCCACCACACTGGGACTGATAATTTCACGCTTGATAATGGCACTATTACCTTCGTCGTCAAACAATCTGTTCGGATCATGCTTGAATGCCGTATTAAGAGAGCGACTCCAGGAACTTTCAGGGGTAAGATCTATCGTGAGTTCGCTCTTGTCTCCTGTGCGAGGTGTCAACGTAACGACCGGCTTGCCGTCAGGCCCCTGCTTCAAACTCAGCAACTCATAAGTAAGCTCATGGATCCGTTGCAATGTCTCCACGTTAAACACGCCATCAGGATGTTTCTCGTTTACGATGCCGACAATAACAAAATCATACAGACTGTACTTCTCTTTGACTTGATTGTGAAAAACACGAACATACTCATCTTGAGACAGCATATTCTCAGGATCATTATCGAATTTGACCTTGGGGAACTGAATCGCGAATACCGTAGTCAAGACTACAATTACAAGCATCACAATCCACGGATGTTTAATACTAAAATTAGTCATAGCAAGCTTCATAATCTACCCTTCCAATCACCACGCATTACAACAAACTTCACAGGTCCCCGCAGACAGGACATGAATCGTTCTTCTTGAGCTTCAATTTCTTAAATTCCATATTGCGGGCATTATATTGAAGCATATACCCTGCAAGTATTGTTCCAAATCCGGCAAGAATCTTAATTCCCTCACAAACAGCGATATTACCAGCAATAGCAGCCACTGCGCCAAACACGGGGAATTCACGCTTCCACCCCTCGGGGAACTCAGGATAGATACATGCGAAACACGGTGTCTCACCAGGAATGATTATTGTTACACGACCCTCCATGCTGTACATCGCCGCATCAACAAGCGGCTTACCCTGCTCGACACAGGCCTTGTTCATCGCATAGCGTTCCTGAAAGAGCGGAGCACAGTCAAAGACAACGTCCACTTTCCCAACCAGATCAGCTGCATTCTCTTCGGTAACGTTCTCTGGTATTGCCTCGACCTCAAGTGCAGGATTTAATTCAAGCAAACGACGCTTGGCGCATTCTACACGTGGCTTATCGAGCTGATCATGTGTCATTAGAATCTGACGATTAAGATCGCTGTTCTTGATATTGCCGCCATGCGCCAGAACAATCTTCCCAATTCCAGCTGCCGCCAACGCATATGCGACCGGACTACCCAAACCGCCAACTCTACTCACGAGCGCTGCAGAGTTTTTCAGCTTCTCCTGACCCTCTTCGCCAAAATCCGGCTCCCATATCTGCCACTCGTACGTTGCCTTCTCTTCCTGCGTCAGTTTATTGCTCACATCAACCTCCTGATAACGCTGGGTAAAGCGACAGCTCATCATTATCACTCAGGGTCTGATTAGGATCAGTAATCTCATCGTTTACCGACAGAAGAATACTCTTTCGCAAAACGCCCTCATCCGAAAGAACCAGTGTAGAAAAAGCCTCTCCGTATTTCTCAGACAATATTTTCAGAACAGCATTCGCCGTAACATTGTCCTCAGCGTCCAATTGCTCATCGCCCTTCCCTGCAAGCTGTCGGGACTGACCGTAATATGATATTTTTATATTCATACCCCACCCTTTTACGTAGTGAAAAACATCTTGATGCCTACCGCAACAACAAAAACACCAAATGCACGACGGAGCACCACCGCCGGAAGCGATGCTGCAATCCAACTGCCAAAATATGCACCCACAACAGCCAACGGAATCATGACTGCTATAACACCCAAATTCACCCGAATTTCAGGATTAACATAATAGCGTACAGCACCCATCAGCGCCATGGGCACCATAACCGCCAGACAAGTACCCTGCGCCACCTTTTGCGACATCCCCATAAAAATTACGAGAGCCGGAATCAGGAGTATTCCACTCCCTACCCCCAACGCTCCACTCGCCGTTCCTCCCAAGAGGCTGATCAAAAGCAACAAAGGCCAACTGTTACGTACCAATTCATTCATAGCAATCCTCCATGCATGATAATATGCGTTATAACTGATTAAATATATTTGAAATTCACTTCAGTGTAAAGCTTAGGGTGGTGTGGATCGAGAATCGGTTCGGTGATCGCAGGGAGATTAAGATGATGATAGGCTCAACGGCGCGCAAGGGACTGCACGCCCTACCTTAACCATTCAGTGCAGGATATCTCAGGATGCAGAATCCTGACAATCTCTCGAAGCATATCAACAAAAATAACCGGCGTGGGACTGCATACCTTATATGAATCAAGAACATGTATATTGCCATTTGCCACTGCGGTAATAGTCGAATAATTCATCCATACCTTCTTTTCCACATCTCCGACAATCCCCATCGTCGTAATGATGATGACGTCAGGATTCTCACTGACGACTTTTTCTCTGCTGTATATTCCGGAGCTCTCCTGGCTGGCAATATTCTCTCCGCCTGCATACTCAATATAGTCATTCACAAAAGAATCCTTCGTAACCGTAAAAAGCGGCTTAGAACCTATCTGGACAAATACTCTTTTTGGGGAAACGTCGGCAGTCAACTTTCTAATGTCAGCCACATCCGCATTCACCTGGGCAACAATCTGTTCAGCTCGTTCCTGAGCGCCGACAATCTGACCCAACTCAACAAACTCATCACACATCTCAGCAAAACTCTTTGGATTCAGACACCGAACAACGCGAATGCCGAGTGTCTCCAGCTTCTTCACCTGCTCCGGACGCGTCAGATTAGCCGCTATAACCAGATCCGGCTTAAGAGTGACAATCGCCTCAATATTTGCCTGGATAACATTCCCTATCTTTACTTTGTTTTTCGCATCCTCCGGCAAATTGCAATAAACCGTATTGGCGACAAGCCGTTTATCCACACCAAGCAAGTAAAGTTTTTGTGTGATTGCAGGCGCAAGCGAAACGATTCTCTGCGGTGTGGAATATTCCCTCGGAACATCTTTCACCGGCTTACATGACCCGACAAAAACAACCATCAATATCGCAATACATTTCCGCATCACTCGCCTTCCTTTGCACGCGCGATCTCGTCCGCAGTCACCAGAAGAACAAATGGCTTGTTAGAGAGCGGGTTTTTCTCAACAACTACAGGCGTCTTATAAACTTCTTCGATAACCTCATAAGTCAACACCTCATGCGGCGTACCTGCTGTATGAATTCTACCATTATCCAATAATGCCAAGCGGCTACAGTATTCACTGGCAAGATTCAGATCATGCAGCACCATGAGCACCGTCAACCCAAGCGCACTATTGAGATGTTTAATCAGATCCATCACTTTAACCTGATGAGTGATATCCAAATGCGCTGTGGGTTCATCAAGAAATACCATTCCTGGCTCTTGCGTAAGAGCCCTGGCAATCTGCGCCAGCTGCCTCTCTCCGCCGCTAATCTCACTCATCGGCGCATCTTTCAGATGCGTTGTATCCGTCAGCTCCATATACTTGCGCGCAATCTCCTCATCTTTTGATGATTCGACAAACTGAAAATCGCTGTAGTAAGGAAACCTACCCAGCAAGATATACTCATACACCGACACATTCGCCGACTCTACGCCCTGCGACACAACTGCAATCTCCCTGGCCAGATCCTTTCGAGAAACATCCCATATCGACCGATCATTAATCATGACTTCACCCGCCCATGGCTTTAATATCCGGGTAGCCACCTTCAGCAGCGTCGTCTTACCAGAACCGTTTGGACCGATAATGCCAACAAGATCTCCTTTCGCCACAGCAAGATCTATGTCTATCAGAACAGGATCTTTTCGATACCCCACAGTGACAGTCTTTATATCGAGCACAGCATTACTCACCACATCACCTTTTTCCGGCTTAACGCGTAAATAAAGACAGACCCGCCTATGATTCCTGTAATTACACCTACAGGCAGCTCGAGAGGCGCAATAATCGTACGGGCAATTGTATCACAGAAAATCAGAAAGGATGCCCCTGCTAGAAATGACCCAATAAACAATATACGATGATCAGACCCGGTGAACATTCTGACAAAATGAGGAACAACCAACCCCACAAAACCAATAATGCCAGCAACAGATACGCATATACCGGTCAACACCGAAGCCACCAGAAAAAAGAATTTTTTCGTCCTGTCAACATTAACACCCAGATGCATTGCCTCCTCTTCACCAAGCGCGAGCGCATTGAGGTTCATACTGAAGAAATACGCAGCCACAAGCCCTGCCATAGAAAAAGCAACGGTCATCTTAATAAGAAACTCGTTAGGTTCCTCCAGCGAGCCCATCACCCAGAAGACTATACCGTGAATATCCTCACTGCGAGACACCGACATGATAAGCATCACTATTGAAGATGAAATAAAGCTAATCATGACTCCGATGAGAAGCATCCCCTGAATCCTTAAGCCCTCTTTTCTGGAGCTAATCCCGTAAACTATTAAAATAGTCAAAGCCGCACCAATAAAACCCGAAATAGGGTACGCGATAACGCCTACTATCGCGTACAGCTTAAGAACAATCGTCATACATACCCCAAGGGAAGCACCCCCGGAGATCCCCAGCGTATATGGCTCCACCAGCGGATTACGGAATATCCCCTGTAAAATAGCACCCGCAAGACTAAGCGCACCACCAACCGCAAATGCCAAAATAATCCGCGGTAAGCGAATATCCATCAGAATAGTGTGATTCGCCGTTTGCTCTCCACTCAATAAAGTCTTGAGGATATCACTGACAGAAATATGAGTAGACCCAGTTCCAAGGGCAACAACACCCGCAATGACGAGTATCGCCAGAAGCGAAAGAACTATTGTTGCCCATCTAATTGTTTTATTGTTCATATAGAATTATAGCTTTACTTTCACTCCGCCATAAATACCCAACCCCGCTGTGCCATAACCATAGACCTCTTCGTATTCTTCGTCCAACAGATTCTCCACACGGGCGAACACCTGAAAACTATCCGTACAATCATACGACCCCGAGATATCGACTAGAAAATAATCCGGCATGGTAATGTCCGTACTTGTCACAAAATCTCTATCGAGCCTTTCGCCGACATAAACAACACCCAAATTCGCGGTTAATTTCTTATCTCTATAGCTTGCGCCAAAGGAAGCCCTGTCCACAGGAATACGCTTAAGTGCTTTGCCCGTATCCTTATCCTCCGTGTCCGTGTAGGTATAGCTGAGATTCAGCATCACTTTGTCAGAAGCACGCAAAGAGGCAAGCACCTCAACACCCTCAGACTCTGCCTCAGATATATTCCCGTACTTAAATGTCACAAAATCATAGGAAATCATATCTTCGTACTGACTATTAAAATACACTACATCGACAACCAGTATATCTGAAAAGACATTCTGACTGAGTCCTATATCATACGTATCGCTTTTCATAGGTTGCAGATCTTCACTTCCATAAATGGAATAGAGCTGAAATAAAGATGGCGCCTTAAACCCGGTTCCATATGTCGCCTTGAAGCGTGTTCCCGTTTCTTCTAATTCATACACTGGCGCAAACCGGTATGTGACCTCATCGCCAAACTGGTCATGATCATCCACCCTCACATTGGCCGCAACCGTCACCTTTTCCTGCCAAGTGTATACATCCTGAGCAAAGACACCTATGTTTTCGGATGTCTTCTTGTCAAAATTACTACTATACGGCCCCACTCGACTGGATTCACCCTGCTCTTCTTCGTATTCAGCACCCATAGAGACAATGTGTGAATCGGCCATATACAGATTATTCTGCCAGTCAAACTTCAACAGCTCGGAATCAAATATCGTCTGATCGCCCGGCTGATTATAAACTCTGTCATGACTCGAATATGATACACCGAATTTTTGCTCCCACATCGAATCCAACAGCCAAACAACAGCTTCAGAACGAACAAATAACAATTCAGTTTCCTGCGTATCGTCCAGATTATCTTTCAGAGCACCACTTCCCGCATCCAACTCTGACTCGGACTCTACATACCTCAGAATCAGACTGAGATCAAAAGTGTCTGAGGGTGTCCAGCCTATCCTGCCGGAAAATGTGCTATTCCAATATCCATCCTTTTCTGTATTTCCATCTTTCTCGTTCGCAACCGAAATGCCCTCAGTATCAACTCGACTTACTAAGAATGAATAGTTGATATCGCCTGAACTGCCGTGCAATCCTATGGATTCACTATAAGTCTCGAACGAGCCCACTTCCGCTTTCACGGTAACAGTTGCCGGACCTTCGCCTTTTTTTGTGATGATATTGATCACGCCCCCAATAGCATCCGAACCGTAAAGCGCACTTTGTGCACCACGCAGAACCTCTATTCTCTCCACATTGCCCACACCTATGCTCGACAAATCCGCCGCCCTGCCGGCCGACACCGGATCATTGAGATCCACTCCATCAATCAACACAAGCACATGCTCAGACTTGGCGCCGCGTAAATATACACTGACCGACTTTCCCGTCCCGCCGTTGCGCGATACGTGAACGCCCGGTATGCTTCTCAAAACGTCTGGAACTGTCTTACCCTGGGAAGCCTCAATATCAGCCGCTGTTATCACCGTAACCGAGCTGGCAATCTTATCAATTCCTGCCTCCACTCTGGTGGCGGTAACAACTACTTCGTCTTTTTTATCTTCCGCCCCCATCATCTTATCGGCACTCGCCAGCATCAAAACACTCACCAGCACGATTCTGCATACAGTTTTATTCCCCATCTTCTTATCCTCCTTGCTATATTTTAAACAAAAAAAATCCCCGAACCATTTCTGGTTCGAGGATTCCCTGATTTCTATCCTTCAAACTTTTCTCGTACTTCTTTTCCATCGAAGATCATGACGAGCGCACACAGGCAGGTCTTCTGACTTCCGGATCACCCTACTAATCACGCCTTCCCGTTCATGCAAACAGTGGCTACTGTGATGTTCGTCCCGGTTACAGCGGCGGGTCCGTGTCCATTAAGGAACTTCCCTCTTCGTTTCCTGCGAATTCAATCTCACAAGAAAAACCTGCGTACGAGTAAATATTCAATTATGTTTTTACAGTAGTGCATGCACTCAGCTCCTGTCAAAACAATTACACTAAAATATACGCGGCAAGACATAAAGTTCTTGTGACAAGGCACTTACGTATTACATGGCCATTTCCACAGGAAACATTGCAGTTAAGGTATTGACCCTGGGAAATATCTGCAATATAGTCCGCAAGATGAACGACCAGATTGCCATATTAGCCATTACCGCAGCCACAATAGGTTTCTTTCATACCATTCTGGGGCCTGATCACTATCTCCCGTTCATAGTCATGAGCAAGGCTGGCGAATGGTCCGCAAGAAAAACAGCACTTATCACCATTCTTTGCGGCATCGGACATGTCCTCAGCTCCGTAGTGCTCGGTCTTGTCGGCGTAGCCTTCGGCATTGCTGTCATGAAACTCGAGGCACTTGAAGCCTTCAGAGGCAATATCGCCGCATGGTTACTCATAGGATTCGGATTCGCCTATTTCGCATGGGGTCTTAACCGAGCGATAAAGAACCGCCCGCATACTCACGCACACGAGCACGATGACCACGCTCACGAACATGAGCATTCACATAAACATGCTCACGTCCATGTTCATAAACAAAAAAACAAAAATCTGACACCCTGGATCCTTTTTACTATATTCGTGTTCGGCCCATGTGAACCTCTTATCCCGATTTTGATGTACCCAGCCGCAAAAAGCAGCTTTACGGGGATACTCCTGGTGTCTGGTGTTTTCAGTATCGTCACCATAGCAACAATGCTTACTGTTGTCATGCTGGCCTCTTGGGGAATCAGCTTTGCACCATTCGGCAAAATAGAGCGCTATACTCATGCCATCGCAGGCGCGACAATATGCATGAGCGGTATGGCTATACAATTCCTGGGACTGTAAAGCCGATGCCAACACAATGATTAGACATATATCTCTTTGGAAACAAAACTCACAACAGGAGCACAAATGAACGTATCTTTATTATCTGTTACAAACGGCCCTGAGCAGCTTATCGAAAGAGCCGCCCGTACATGCTATCAAAGTAGCGACATGGCAATTCCAGAGAAGACTTCCGATTTTATCCAGAAACTTATCGGCATGGGACACGAAACCCCACTTGAACACGCCTATGCTTCCTTTATGATAACCGGCTATTCCCGAAGCATGACCCACCAACTGGTCCGACATCGCCTGATGGCTGTATCTCAGAAGAGCCAACGTTATGTCAAAGAAAATGATTTTGATTATGTGACACCGCCCGAACTGTCTGATGACAACACCGAGGAATTTGCTTCCGATATGAAGATCATACAGGGCATGTACAAGAAGTGGCTGGATAAAGGCCTCAAAAAGGAAGACGCCCGTTTCGTTCTGCCAAACGCCTGCGCCACAGAAATCATGATCTCAGCAAACTTTCGCGAATTCAGACACATATTCAACATCAGATGCACCCGTCATGCTCAATGGGAGATAAGAAATGTTTGCATGAAGATGCTGAAAGAACTTAACCAAGTCGCACCAGGCGTCTTTAACGACTTGGCAGATAAATTTCTGAGCTAAAACAAAGGTACACGAAATGATTTCATTACTCGACAGAATCAAAAATGGAGAAGTTCTTGTTTGCGACGGCGCAATGGGAACCTTGCTTCAAGATAAAGGCCTCAAACCAGGCGAATGCCCTGAGTTGTGGTGCGTAGATCACCCTGAGAAAACCAAGGAGATACATCAGCAATACCGTGATGCAGGCAGCAATATAGTCGAAACAAACTCTTTCGGCGGAACAAGCTATAAACTTAAACATTTTGGACTAGGCGACCGAGTCTCGGAAATCAATACAGCCGCCTCCACCATTGCCCGCGAAATTGCAAAGGACGACCAGTATGTCCTGGCAAGTGCAGGCCCAACCGGTCAATTCATGACCCCGCTCGGCACAGAAACCGAAGAGGATTTCTACAATGCGTTCAAAGAGCAGTGCATAGCACTGGAAGCGGGTGGCGCCGACGCGATCATCTTTGAGACAATGACCGCACTTGAAGAACTGACCGTGGCGATCAAAGCCGCAAAGGAAAACACTAAGCTCATCACAGTAGCCAGCTTTACTTTTGATCCACAACAAAATGGCGGTTACGCCACCATGATGGGCATCAATCCAACCACATTTGCCGAAGCTGCCGTATCTGCCGGCGCCGACATCATCGGCTCAAACTGCGGGCTTGGTCCAGACCATATGATTAAAATTGTCAAACAGTTGAAAGAGGACGCACCCAACACCCCTATCATAGCAATGCCTAACGCCGGTATGCCGGTTATAGAGAACGGCGAAACAATATTCAAGGAAACGCCCGAGCAAATGGCCCAAAAGATATCTGATATAATTGATGCCGGAGCAAATATCATTGGCGGGTGTTGCGGCACTACCCCCGCTCATATAGCAGCAATTAAAAGTATATTGGAAGAACGCTAGCCCACCCGGCTGCACCAGCAAATTAATACGCCACAGTCTCTAACTCATGACTGGAGGTGCCTATTCCGGCTTCTTCTGCCAATGATAGCATGCTTTCGGCGATGCGTGTATTATCTTCCGTCAAAACTCCTGATTCACACGCCATTTTGAGTCCGGCAGCATCAATAGCGACAGGATCACGAGAAAACAGAAGACCAATACACTCGTCATCTTCCACCGAACTCACGCGACTGACATAAACAATTCTTTTGCCAACTACATCGATGGTGGAGGCGGCATGACTGATCATTCTTTCCTGAAAATGATCAGGTGTTGCATCCCACTTGTAGGTCACACCCCCGAATTTCGCAACTTCAACACATTGCCCGCAATTAATACACCTCCCAGAGTCAATCTCCACATGATTGTCGCCCATACGTATTGCATTGGTAGGGCATGCACGCAAACACTTTCGACAAGTATGACATTTTTCAATATTTACACCAGGAATAGACATAGCATACTGACCAATCTTCCCTCTCTTCGAGGCCAACCCATTACCCAAACCAAAAAGTGCCCCACTCATACCGCACAATGGATCTGAATGAAGCTGAGAGACAAGAACCATCCCTTTGACAAAAGGAAGCTCTCCGCTAAGATATACATTCGGTTTCATCTCGTGACAATCCTGCCTGCTAATCTCATGCTCTCCATTCATCCCGTCCAGCATCACGAGAGGAAAAGATTCCAGATCTTTAGATTCAAAATGTGATGCCATAGAATTCATATGCTCAACAGCATTGGCCTTGGGTTCAAAATGACGAATAGAGGTGTCACATATAAATGGAACCGAACCTCGGCTGCGTAGCATACCCGCTATGGCACACACCAAGTCGACAGTCATACTGGCTGTGTCACGAGAAATCTTCACGCCGACATTCTCATTGGCGGAAAAGACACGCAGCAGATGAAAAGCCCTGTGATTCAACACATTCTCGGCAGATGAAAATAGCTTTTCACGCCTGTCCCGATCTGATAGCGGAGCAAATATTACTTTTGCATTCCTCTTTTTTTGCGCCTTCAACACTTCTTAAACGCTCCCCTCAAAATCAACCAAACACTGCTCTATCACAACCTCAACAGGCCCTTATCTTTTCCGCAGCCGACAGGATCATGCTTTCGGTATCTTCCCAGCCCATACACTCATCCGTAATTGACATGCCAGACACCATCTGCGATTTATCATCATGTATTGACTGCTTGCCAGCCATAAGATTACTTTCGACCATCATGCCGACAATTGGGCTGCCACCTTCAAGAATGTGGCTTACGCAAGTCTCAAATGCGATCAACTGAGAACTTGCGTCCCCTAAGGAATTCCCATGACTGCAATCCACAACCATATTTAAAGGCAACCCTTCTTCGATAAGTCTTTTCTCGCACTTAGCAATACTTTCGAATCCATAATTAACACCATTACCACCACGCAAGACAATATGCCCATACAAATTCCCTTTGGTATGAAACACAGCGCTGTGCCCGTATTCTGTAATGCCCAGAAAACGATGCGGCTGACGCGCGGCCTTCACTGCATTAATTGCTATATCAACATCGCCACTAGTACTATTTTTAAACCCTACGGGAGTAGAAAGACCACTCGCCATCTGACGATGCGTTTGAGATTCTGCCGTCCTGGCTCCAACAGATGTCCATGATATCAAATCACCCAGATACTGTGGCGTTATAGGGTCAACTGCTTCTGTAGCAGCAGGAAGCCCCATTTTCGCGAGTTCTATCAGGAACTGACGGGCCTGCTTCAACCCTTCATCAATCCGAAATGAACCATCAAGATCCGGATCATTTATAAAGCCTTTCCAACCGGTAACGGTGCGCGGCTTCTCAAAATAACTTCTCACGACCACCATCATGACATCAGATACTTCATTAGACAAATTCTTAAGCTTCTCAGCGTAAAGCAAGGCATCATCTATATTATGTATAGAGCAGGGGCCCACAATCACCATGACCCTGGAATCCTTCTTGTCTAATATATTGTGAATTTCATCGCGTGCTCCAAAAACAAATTTTTCGGCATCAGCGCTCACCTTCACCATTTGCTTTAAGGCTGCCGGAACTGGCAACAATATTTCCGATTCAATATTAATATTATTAATTCTGTCCGCTTGCATCTATCTGCCCCTTTTCATTTCTATCGTTTTGCACTCATGCATATATCACTTCAACATATCAAATAGCAAATGAAGCCTGCTTGATATCGGCAATCAAATCTTCTGCCGGCTCAATACCAACAGAGAGACGTACCGTGTTAAGATTAACGCCAAATCCCGTGCGCCTTTCTTTCGGCATATATAACATTGTCGTCAAATACGGTATACATATTAGAGATTCAGTGGAACCAAGACTAACTGCGTGATAAATACGCTTAAGTGCACTAATAAAGTTCTTGGCATCATCCTGCGTCTCACCCACGTCAAATGCCATCACTCCTCCAAATCCATTCTTCATCTGTCGCATAGCTATGCCATGCCCAGGGTCATCATCTAATCCCGGATAACGAACATTGGTCATATTGCTATTCCCCCTTAGATATTCGCTGACAGCCATTGCGTTGCACGCCATCTTCTCTGCACGAAGATTAAACGTTTTCAGTCCCCGCTCCAATAATGATGCTGAATAAGCATCAAGCGTAGTGCCTATTGCCTGACGCGTAAACCAAAGCTCATCATAATGTTCTTTACTGCCTACAATTGCACCTGCCATCAAATCGTTGTGACCACCAAGCGCTTTCGTTGCACTGTGCACAACAAGATCAGCACCCAGCTCAAGAGGCTTCTGATGAAACGGTGTCGCAAACGTATTATCGACAACAAGCATCGCCCCTGCCTTATCAGCCGCAGCCTTGGCCTTCCTGATATCAATCACCTTGCAAAGGGGATTGGTAGGCGTCTCCATGAAGATCATCTTTGTCTCGGGAATCACATACTGGTCTAGGTTCAAACTCTCAGACGCATCAACCCATGTAACAGTCACACCCATCCGCTCAAGAATAAGAGACACCTTATAGTGAGCACCATACACATCATGGAACACAACAAGATTGTCTCCCGCACTCAGATAAGTCAAATATACCATTGCGCAGGCCGCCATCCCGGTACTGCATATAACACAATCCGGCGCCTCTTCCATTTCAGCTATCTGCTCTTCGACAACACGGACCGTAGGATTATCATCGCGATGGTATGTATACCCGTCAATCTCACCATCCGTAATCTTGCCAAGAACATCAAAATCAAGATACTCATAATTTACGGCATTGACAATCGGAGTGACCATAGGCTTATTGCCATATGGTGTCAGCGGATCATCTGAAGATTTCTTAACCATATCAACTTACCTTGTTTATAATTATGCCTGCAGAAGATAATCCGCAATGGCCCTGTACATCGTTGAATTCGTTGACGGATAAAGAAAACTCACTACCCTGTCGAATATCGTTCTACTCCTCACAAGAAAACCCTTCGAGATCCGCCAAGCCAGATTCATACTCTTTCGATAACTCTGCCCTGCCCTCTGCCTCGGGCTTGAACCTTCCTTGTATCGGAACATCTGTATGGTCAAAGTAAGGAGTGCGAATAATGCCTATCGGTTCCATCTCGATTTTATTATTCATCATTATCCCCTAGATGTATTTCCATTCCAGCTGCAACCAAACGCGCTTGCTCCGGATACATGTCCAAAATTTGTGCAGACTGCTTCGTGCAGTGACAAGGAATAATCACCGGTATATCCGCCAAAAGCTCAAGCTTGTCAAACCCATGAAACCCGCCAACAACGGCATATATATCACCTGCGGTCCGAACTGCATCCATTATCTTGTCCAATCCAGGATGGGCACATCCTGTTATAAGAACCAAACCTTTGTTAGTTCGCACCGCCAACGAGACCTCCTTCTTATCCTCCCCAAGTGTAGCTGTGACAAACTTGCTTTTGTCAATCGAGGTCTCACAACCAGCTTCAACAGTTGTTACACCAGAATTCAGCCCTTCGATAGTTTTCTTAAGCTCACACGATACTCCCGCGGGCAAATACACATCAATAGCCCCGCACTGTTTCAAGACACCTATACCCCCCACATGATCCCAATCCTCATGCGAAAGAATAATCTGTTTGATCTGGCTTGGCTCCACACCAAACTTCCGCATGTTCGACATAAGACCTTCCTCACTCTCCCCCGTATCAAACATGGTTTCATCATCCACCAGCACAGAGAAACCCCACCCCGATACATAACCGTCTATCGCTGTGTTATCATATAAAATCTTGATGTTCATTTGCAACCTTTCGCTACCCCGTGCCATCGGGCATATTGCACAAAGAAACACAAGAACTCGTGTTGCACCGCTAACTTTAGCCGTTCGAGCCCACTTCGCGTTGCCCTCTGATGCTATTTCATCTGCGCAATAGCCAACTCTGCAGCATTCACCATAGGATACACGATTGGAGAAGCCGTAAGAGCCGGATGCGTACCAGTCTGAAACATTACCAAATCCTCAGCTGTCATCTTCTTTTGAATACAGGCTGAAAGCGTGTTAATCACCTCACCAACCGCCACATCACCCATAACCTGACCGCCGATAATGACACCAGAAGATCTCTCAAACAAAAGCTTTGTTTTTGTTCCCCGCGCTCCTGGCATCCCGCCAGGGTGCCGATTCGAACTATCAACGGTGGATGCTACAATATCATACCCGGCCTGTCTGGCCATTGCCTCCGTAAGTCCTGCAGTTCCCATTGCAAGATCTCCAACCGCAGTCGACCATACACCCACAGTCCCTACACTCTCCCTCTTAATCCCGAACAAATTAGCCCCGGCAATACGAGCTTCAAATGTTGCAATAGATGCTAACTTCAATGCCGACGGTCTACCGTTGAAAAACGATACCTTCGTCGCGCAATCACCACAGGCGAAAATACTGTCATCAGATGTCTTCATATTGCGATCCACCGCAACAGCACCATCGGCGCTGAGCTCCAACTCGGCCTGCCTGGCAAGATCAGAATTAGCCTTTGCACCAATACCCAATATCACAACATCCGCAGGGATAGACTTCCCGCCTTCCAGCACAACTGTATCAACCGTTCCCTCTCCTGCTATTGAGACAACCTTTGCGCCCGACATAATATTAATACCGCGTGAGATAAGATGATTCTCCATCTCAATACAAAACTCGTCATCATACGCAAGACTCAAACAATGAGGTGCTATTTCCACAATTGTTACATTCTGAACACCGCTCTTTTTGATCTCGTCCGCAAACTCTATCCCAATAAAACCCCCTCCGATAATCACCACATCCTTTGCGTCTTTGAGACTCTCCTGAATAGAGGACAAATAATTCACATCCTTTACAACAGGAAAAACACCATCCATATCCAACCCGGGAATAGGGGGCGCAACAGGCTCAGACCCGCACGCCAATACCAAACGATCATACTGAACATCTTCACCGCTCGTCTTAAGAATCTTGTTCTCCTTATCCAAACTCAACACTTCAGCCACAAGAAGCTCAATGTCATTCTTTTCAAGTACACCATCAGGAATCAAATTCTTGTCCGGGCTTCCTACCGTCCCGAAAATATATGGAATTCCGCAAGGAATAAGCACTCGCTCTTCCTTACGTATCAAGCATATTGTCTTATCCTGATAATGCCGTCTCGCCGTTATTGCCGCCGGTATCCCGGCCGCACTACCCCCTACTATTACTATATCTACTTTTTTCATTTGCCTTCTCCTTAGTGATCACATGCATTCTGTCCTGATTCCAAAGTCCCACCTAAATACGCGCTCACAATATCCTCCGGCGCATCCACTGGCGCGCCAACTCCCGCCCCCAATCCAACGAATGCCAACCCCCTGTATCATCCTCCTGCACACGTTCAAAAGCAGCATCTGGATCTAAAACTAAAAGACTAACTCCCAAAAAACATGGCAAAACTCTACCCTGACTGATTGTCAATCCGATATTTATACATCAAACACATAGCATTACCCGTGCCACATATAGATATAAAGTTGCAACTAGTTGACAATGTTCATGTTATATAGAATCAGAACACAAAAAAACAAGAACTCTTTGTTGCATTATGCAAGACCTCAAGGAGGCATCTCGCATAATGCACGAGCAGTAAAGACGTCTCCTATATTTTCGCAAATGAGATACAAAGACAGCCCAGAGCCTACGACGTTGATCAATAAAATATTATCGTTAATCGCCCGAATTCAGAATTCTCTTTCGAGATTCCGCTGTTATGATGAATCGTTAATTGCTAGCTTACACGTGGTCACCCACATAAAAAGAAAGATTATCGCGTGAATGATAACAGAAAGAAAACCAATCCAATGACAGCATCTCATCCAGCTGTCGACGCCGAACTTCTGATCGACACTATACCCAACGGTCTAATCGTACTCGATTCCGGCTGCCGGATCCGGCGATGGAACAAAGCTATGGTGGATATAACCGGCTATTCGGAGCAAGATATCATCGGGAAGCCGTGTTCAATTCTTGAATTTTGTGACCCAGAGACAAAAGAACGACTCAACTCAGAACAACAATGCCTGTCGGATGGTCAGCCTGACAAAGCACGCCTGAAAGAAATAGAATGCACGCTTCAGACTAAGTCCGGCGATACTGTGCCCGTCCGTAAAATTGGTCGAGTCATACAGAATGGCGAAGGAGAATCCATAGGAATCCTCGAGATACTTACTGATTTGAGGCCTATACGCGAACTGGAACAAAAGATTCTTGCAATACAATCACAAAATGCTCAAGGCGGTCTCGAACGCCTGGTAGGGGAAAGCCATGCGATGCACGAAGTATACAACCGCATTTGTCTTGCAGGCAATTCCGATGTCACCGTACTCATCGAAGGCGAGACAGGAACAGGTAAAGAATTGGTAGCCGAAGCTATTCATTTGCAAGGCGATAGAAAAAATAAACCTCTAATAAAAGTCAATTGCTCAGCACTTACCGAAAGCCTTTTGGAAAGCGAATTATTCGGACATGTTAAAGGGGCGTTTACCGGCGCGATCAAAGACAAAGTCGGGCGCATCGAACTGGCTGAGGGCGGAACACTGTTTCTGGACGAGATAGGAGATATCAGCCCCCTGATTCAGCTGAAGCTACTACGGGTTCTGCAGGATCATGAATACGAGCGCGTGGGCGAATCCACACCACGCAAGGCTAATGTGCGGTTCATTGCGGCGACCCATAGAGACCTAAAACAACGCATCACAGAGGGAATGTTTCGAGAGGATTTCTACTACCGCATCCGGGTCTTCTCGATCGCAGTACCTCCGATTCGTAATCATAAAGAAGACATCCCGCTTCTCTGCAACAGCTTCATGCAAAGACTGAATACCAGCACAGGCAAACACATTACACATCTATCTCACGCCACCAACCATTGCCTCATGGACTACTGTTGGCCGGGAAACGTCAGAGAGTTGGAAAATGCAATCGAACACGCATTCGTTACATGTGGTGGCAATTGCATCGAAGCAGATGATCTGCCTCTCGAAATCCGCTCGCCACAGCAAAGAGCAGCTGAGTGTCAGCAATCAGGCAAAGTGATGCCACCAGCACCCTTAACACCATTAACCCAGGAAAACTTGATCAACACGTTACAAGCATGCAATTGGAACCAATCCGAATCAGCACGCCAGCTGAACATCGACCGCACCACTGTATGGCGCAAAATGAAGCAGTGGAAGATTCAACCTCCCACACACAAATAAAGCGCATGCATCTTTATTTACCATCAAATTCTCGATCCAGAATCTCCCTGACTTGCTCGGAAGTCTGTATACTGGTTGTAGCCACTACCGCTTTGCCGCCCCGGAAATAAACAGTAAAGGGCAGACCCCTGAATTCAGCACATTCAGGAAGATTCTTTATGTAAGAGGCCGCAGGCCCATCGAAATCCTGATCAAAAAAAGATACATTTGAATATTCATCACGCAAGTCTCGCATTGCAGCGTAGACAGGCAGACACATAGGCCCCATTCTACCACAACAAATCATTACATTTTTATGCGTATCCAATGCGTCTTTAAGTTCTTGCTCTGCTTCGAGATGTTTTAGAGTTGTATTTAACATGTTTTGCTCCCTTATTTAACGTTCATTTCTAAATATTTCTGTGCGTCCAAAGCCGCCATGCACCCAGTGCCTGCAGCAATAACAGCCTGCTTATAGTGCGGATCAGCCACATCACCACACGCAAAGACACCTGCGGCTGATGTGCGAGTTGAACCGGGCTCAATTCGCACAAAACCCAGCGAATCACAATCAATTAAATCCCGAAACAATTCCGTCTTGGGATCATGCCCGATAGCAACGAATATGCCATCACAATCCATATGTTCCGTATCATTAGTGTCCGGTTTTCTGAGCGTCACACCGGTTACTAGATCCTCTCCTATAATTTCATCTATAACCCTCGGTATCATCCATTTAATTTTTGGATTACCCCTCGCTTTCTCAACCTCTACAGGCGCAGCTCGTAAGTAATCACGACGATGTACGATTGTAACTGACTTAGCAAACCTAGTCAGAAATATTGCATCCTCCATGGCCGTATTACCACCTCCCACAACAATTACATCAAGATTCCGATAAAACGCACCATCGCATGTAGCGCAACCGGAGATACCCTTGCCGTAATATTTTGCTTCAGAGGCAATAGGCAATCTTCGCGCCATCGCGCCAGTCGCAACAACAATCGCTCGCGTTTCGATCGGCTCATCCCCGCATGTCAAAACATAACCGCCAGCCAACGCCTTTACAGACGTAACAACACCACTTACAAACCTGGCGCCAAATCGCTCCGCCTGCTTTCTAAACAACCCCATCAATTCCATTCCCGATACAGCATCAGGAAAACCCGGATAGTTCTCAACCTCACAGGAAACGATCAATTGTCCGCCAGGCGCATTTCCTTCAACAACAAGTGGCCTCAAATCTGCCCGGGCCGCATAAATTGCCGCCGTAAGTCCAGCCGGACCCGTCCCCATAATAACAACATTGTCCATATCAACACCTCATCCTTTACCTACCATATCAAGATGATTTCTTCACAGCAGCTGTTTTACTCATCCAGGAAGCTAAACGACCCCTGAGATTCTTTATGGGATACCCTCTGATAAGCCATAAGCGGCGTAACCTTTGCATCTTATGAAACATCAAAATGCGTTCTCTTCCCATCGTACCTGGATTCCGCAAATTCCAATGCTTGTAAACTCCAGAAATATCAATTTTCCGAAAAAGACGTCTTATGATTCCCGGAAAATGATCCACAATAAGCGCAGTTTGGAAGTCAATTAAAGATGGCTTGCCGTCGTCTCTAACAAGAATATTTCGCCTGACCCGCAAATCGAGGTGCACAACTCCTGCGGCATGCATGTCCTGAACCAATTGTTCCAATGCAGGACAAAAAGACGCATCAACTGGTTTTCCCGATTTCGCCATATCACTTAGCGTCATGCCAAGAACATATCGGTATCGCAATCCAAACTTGCCATATTCTCTGACATCATCAGGTGTATTGCCGACATCATGCAAGCGACGCAAGATACGCAACTCATTCCAAAGTATGCATTTTGCAACAGAATATTTAAACAAGAACGGCGAATGACTATAATCTTTTACTACCCACTGAACACCATCCTGCTCCTCAATACTAACTCTGGCATTAGCCCATCGACGATCATCATTGGCAAGAAAACAAACGTGCCTGCTATTCGAAGAACACTTCTCATCGTTGATTGACATATGCCAAACCTTCTATCTTATCCGAAACCAAATAAATGCCGCGACTAATCCTGTCAAAACCCCCGCAAGATTCGTCCATCCATGATTCTGCACGAACAAACGCCACTCCCAGACCCAAAGCGTTCCGCCATCCATACCTCTAAGCGAAGGCAAGAAACGGTTTACCTTTTTGCAATAATCCTGATACGACGCACCGAATATCTCAGTCAGAACTTTTTCCTCACGCTTAACGCGGTTGTTCATGTAGAAGAAGTAAAGAACAGTCATCACGGGAATAGTGAACCAGATATGCAACAGCAGAAGAAATCCCAAGACAACAAAAAAACGACCAAGATACATGGGATTCCGAACATGCTTGTACAAACCATTAAATGCCAATTCGCCCTGTTTGTCTAATGATGCAAAACACCAGAGCTGAATAAATTCTCCAAATAAAGCGACAGCGAATGCCGGCCAATACCATCCCGGCTCCGCAAAAAAGAGAAGCAAGGCAAACAGCGTAAGAACAATTAAAACTCTGTATGCTGTCAAAACCCCCCGTAGAAACGGATTACTAAACACACTATTCACTTTTTCAACGACTTTTTGCATATTAGACTCTCATTGTTCTCTGCTATCAAAATTAATCATTGATGATGCGTTTCAGCATCATTCTCTCATTCTTCGCCACTGATGACCCCATGATCTTTGCGAGATTCCCGCCAAATATTTTACCGATAAAGCCCATGTTCATCCCGGAAATATACACATTCCCATCTTCACCTTTATAAACGCCCCAGGCACAAGGCATCAACGTCGCGAATTCCGGATTTGTCATAAGAATATCTTTGGCATGCGTTGCGTGGCAATATTCTACAATCCTGACTTGGTCACTCATCTCGATATCATATTTAGCCATAGCCTTGTTCATGTTACGAATCGCAGGGCATTGCCAGCCATTAGCTTCTATAGCGGCTTTGAGTTGCGTGCTGGTCTCCTCTACGCTGTCATATCGACTTTGATGCGTGACCAGCATCACACCCGGCATCACCTGCCAGACAATAACACCTGTGACTATAATTCCCGCCGCCAGCCCCAACACAAACGATACAACTCTTTTTTTGCCACCCTGTTCCTGCTCAACTACGTTCTTCATATTTACTCTTCCCCCATCTTTCCGGCTTCTTCAGCCCTTTGTTAACCATGTTCATTTCACAGGAACTTACATTTCCCTTTTATTATTAATTAGAATGTTAAAACTTTATCACTGCCCACGACCCACCTCGCAAGATCAGGCATTGTGGAACTTTCTACGCCATCAAAATACGGGGCGTTCTTATGAATTCCACATCTCACCATACATGTTCCGCACGCCTTAACAACAACACCTTTAGCAATAAGATCTTTAAGTATTGTCGTCAGATCCTGATCATACTCTGCAGGTGGCTTGCAAATATCTCTAGCCATATCCACAGAATCATTCATCAAGAAAATTCTAACTTCCTGCTCTTCATCAAGCAGCTTATCGGCAAGCCGCAACCCATTCCATGTAACATCCGTACCGTCGTACGACTGTCGGTTAAATATGATTAATGTCTTCATTTACACTCTTATGCCTTTCTTTTGTGCCTATATCTCCTTTAACCTAATCTGCCAGCACGACATCAAACTCTGGCGGCGTGACGACATGCTTCACTACCGTGCAGATATTGGCCATTCTTAAAACAGCTTTTCTGTGCTTCTCGGGGAAATCCTCGGGAAGCGTAATCTCGATTCGCATCGGGCTGAATAATTTGTTCTCGGGATTCTGTTCCGCCCGAAGCTGCACACCCAATCCTTCCGCATTCAGTTTTCGCTCATTACAATATTCCAAGACATAAATCCCAACACATGTTGCAATCGAAACAAAAAAAAGATCAAACGGCTCTGGCGCAGATCCGGCTCCACCATTCTTAACAGATTGGTCTGTCTTGACAGTTCGCCCGCCATAGCGAGCGTCAACTTTTTTGCCGCCTGGAAATGTTACAGATATATCTTTCATTTGAATCAACCTTACTCGCATTCTCCTGCTTCAGCGTTCTGCGCAGGTTCTTCTTGGATGTCTAAGGTCTCCAAGGCGTTTTCGCATGCCTCTACAATCGCACTGCGTGAAGGAAGAGAACTTTGCCAGGGTTGAGCGCTGTAACTAAGTTTTGACAGTTCTTTCAATGACATGGATTGCTGAATTGCCAATGTGATAATGTCAATTTTGTCTGTCGTAGACAATTTGCTCAACACCTGGGCGCCTATTATTTGTTGAGTCTTTCTGCTGGCTACAATTTTTACCTTTAGTGTTTCCGCGCCGGGCATCATCGGGAAAAGCGTAGTAGTTTCGCCATACCCGCATACCGTATCGATACCACGGCTGACAGCAACAGTTTCCGTTAAACCTGTCGAGGCAATACGCCAATCTTCTACGCAAGTTGCAGCTCCGTTGTAAAAACCTTTAAGCTCACCACCTTTGCCAGCAAGAACAGATGCTGCTATTTTCGCCATCGGTACAGCATTCGTAGCCAATTTCCCTCCGATCTCCACCTTGTCAATCGCAGAATAGAAGCTGCAGCAATCTCCGGCGGCATAGACATCTGGTATATTTGTCATCATCTGTGAGTCAACCACTATACCGTCACGAGTCATCGTTAGATCCGAATCCAGAAACAGATCAACATCCGGCTTCATTCCAACTGCAAGACAAACAAAATCTTTCCCAGGATCAAGATCAATTGCATCTCCATTTGACAATCGAACCTGGCGCACGCTGGAACCAACAGTCTCAAGCGCTTCAACTTGTGTGTTGAATGCTAAGTGAGCACCTTTTCCCTCCAAGGCCGCATGCAGAGGAACACTCATATCCTTATCAATCATGTTTGGTAACGCATGTGATGCCATATCAATCAACCATGTCTCAATACCGCGAACCTGATAGGCTTGCGCTTGTTCAACTCCAATTGCTCCAGCGCCAATGACAATAGCCCGCTTGGCGCCATTTTCTATTCTATCAATAATGCCAGTTATATCCTGCCCAGTTTTAACGGTGAAAACATTGCTCGACTCAGCGCCAGATATCGGTGGACGTACTGGAGAAGCTCCAGTAGCAATGAACAAGGTTTCGTAAAGATAAGTTTCGCCAACATCATCCACAACCTGCTTATTCTCGAAATCAACGGAGATAACATTATGTCGAATAAGGTCAACCCCGACATCTGTAACTAACTCATCACGCTTTTGCACTTTCGAGGCATCAATCAGCCCCTCAATAACATAAGGAATAGCGCAACATACCATTGAATGCGGCTCTGGCCGGAACATCGTAATGCTAACATCCGGTTTCAACTTTTTCAACTTACGCGCAAAGGTAATCCCTGCAGGCCCTCCGCCTATTATAACAACATCTCGTTTCTCCATAATTCTTCTCCATTACTTTTCGCATTTACATTCACAGGCGGGCATCAGACTCATCCTTATTAGCGTGACATCGCTCTGCTATCATAGAATCCAACACGTCTTCATAATCGCCTTGTTGCCGTAACCCAACCAATCGCTCGACCTCCTCGCCGCCATCAAAGAACAGCACGGCAGGAATACCCATAATATTATTTGGGCGTGCCAGTTCGCGAGCAACATCCATGTTGACCTTGCATATCACTGCACGATTGCCATATTTCTTAGCCAACTTATCGATAGTTGGGGCCAAACGACGACATGGACCGCAGTAGTCTGAATAGAAATCGGCCAAACACGGCACTTGCGCCTTTACAACATAGCGTTCAAACTCCGCTACACTATTAACATGCATAACAACGCCTTCTTGCGTCATATTCCCCAGTGACCCGGCTCCCTCTTCTGTGGCAATACTTTCCTTTGCCTGGGATTGTAAAGACCCCGCATAAGAAAAGGCAAAGAGCAACCCCAGTATACCACCAAAGATAGCGCCCCGGATAGGATTGGCAGTCAAAGGACATGCGCCCGAAGAACACTTACCGAAATAGCCCATAATGCCACCTACCGCAACGCCCAATACAACACCTAAAATAAGTCGTGTAGTCATAATATATTCACCTCCAGAGATTAGATTCTATTGCCTCAATTAACATTTCTTCCTTATGAAATCGGTTTACCTTGGGTTCGATATACTAAGCTGTACGCGGCTGGCAAAAAGAGCAGGGTTAGCAACAGTGAGTAGAGCAGGCCACCGATCACTGCAATGGCCATAGTCACGAGCATGTCGCCACCTTCGCCGAGATTCATAGCTAAAGGGGTTAACCCCAGAACGGTAGTTAGCTGCGTCATGAGAATCGGGCGAACCCGCAAAGGAGCCGCTTTACGGATGGCATCGATGGCCGAACGTCCCTTGCGCCGAAATTCTTCTGCCGATGTGAGTAACACAACCCCTTGCGAAGTAATACCTCCCATCATTACCAACACACCAATTTGGACGGTTACTCCAACGGACTCACCGAATAAAGCCAGCGCAATAAATACGCCTGTTAAAGTCAGCGGGACATTTAGCATAATCAGAAATGGCAACACGAAGGATTCAAACTGAATAGCCAGAATCACGTATGCAAATAATGCCGCGAAACCAAGAATTAGTCCCATCACTTGCCGGCTCTCTGCCATAAACCGAGCCTGGCTACCCATAGAGACCTCTACGCCAGAGGGTGGCTTCAGGTCAGTGGCAACTTGTTCCGCGCGGGTAAGTGCTTCTCCGACACTGACCCCAGCAGCATCGGCACGCACGATAACACGCATGATTTGGTCTTCCCTCGAGATTTCTACGGGACCAACGGCACGCACAACCGTGGCAATATCACGGAGATAAACTGGTTCTCCTTTGCGCGTGTCAATAATCAGATTTTGCAAATCCTGTTTGTTTTTGATTGATATTTCGGGAACCATGACCCGGATCGGATAATATTCTGATCCCTCGCGATAGTGCGTTCCGACCAATCCCTGAACCAGTGAACGCATCACCGAGGCCACTTGATCAACCGAAATATCCATAGCGGAAGCACGAGCACGATCGATATGAATCCGATATTCAGGCTTGGTCATGTCCATGGAAATGTTTACGCCGGACAGCCCTGCGGTTTGTCGCAGTTTAGCGGCCAACTGTTCAGAAAACTCATAGAGTTGAACGACATCACTCCCTTTGATATTTACCTCAACATCCTGTTCGCCCACTTTGCGTATGCCTTTGATAGGTCTGGCTTTTACCGGCAGCTTGGCTCCAGGTTCTTCCGCCTGAATTTTCTTTATTATGGGTCGAATTTTGGAAATAAACTCCATGGTAGTAACATTTCTCTGGCTACGCGGCTTGAGCTGAATGTTTAAATTACCTTCGTTCCCGACTTCCAATGTATAGAGGCCAAAGACGCGTCCGCCCGCCAGTCTAAATAGACTGTCGATTTCAGGGAGTCCCTCCATCTTGTTTTCCACTCGCGTCAGAATGCGATTCACCTCGGCAACCGAGGTGCCACTTGGCATTTTTAGTTTAACCATGACGCGGCCATCATCCAGCTTCGGCAAGAACTCTGATCCTGATCGGCTCGCAATCCACAATCCTGCAAGAAAGATCAGCACAAATGTTAGAATGACACGCCATTTTGCGCGCAAACAAACATTAAGAAGGCGATTATAACCAATCAGAAAAGACTCGATGATATGATTAAATGTTCGAGCCAGTTTTGACGGGCGGGCATTACTTTCGCTACGAAGCAATCGATCCGTTAAAAGCGGCGTCAGCGTAATAGCGACTAAGAGAGAAATCACTACGACTCCCGCGACCACCAAGACGAGTTCCTTGAATAAAATTGCCGCCATACCTGGAACAAATACAAACGGCAAAAAGATAGCTAAAAATGTCAGAGTTGCAGTCACTACAGCCGAGCCGACCTCGGTCGTACCACGTTCAGCATAATTTTCAACTCCCTCCGCCTTGAGACGTGTAATGTTTTCCAGCACGACAATCGAGTTGTCCAGAATGACACCCAGCGCAACAACCAGACCACCAAGAGAAAAGACATTAATTGAAAAGCCAGCACCTTTCATTAGCGCAAAGTTGGTTAACAAAGTAACGGGTAAAGCCACCATCATGACTACCACTTGCCGCCAGCGGCCCAGAAAAAGATAAACGACAAAAATAACGAGTATTGAGGCTATTAATGCCGAATTTTTTACGCTGTTAATTGCCCCCATAACATAGGTGCTTTCGTCTTCGACGTACCCAAACTCAATCCCTTTCGGCAGATCACCGCTTGTCTTAAGTTCTTGAAGGCGGGCTTTAACTCCATCGGCAACCTCAACCGCATTCGCGGCGTATTGTTTAAGAATTTTGAACTCAATGCAAGACGTGCCATTAAAATGCGTTTGAATACGCATCTCCTCGTGTGAATCTTCCACACGAGCAACGTCCCGGACATAAATATCCCCGCCGGTTGCCCCTCTGGCAATAACGACATTTCTGATTTCATCAAGATTCTCAAACTCGCCCATGGTGCGTGCAATTATTTCGAGCGGTTCAACGGTCACGCGACCTGCAAATGTTTCATTGTTTTGTTCGTGCAACGCTTTGGCTACGAGCCCCGGCGAAAGTTTATATGCTTGCAGGCGTTCCGGATCCAAATGAACACGAATCTCACGTTTCATGCCTCCAACAATTTCTGCTCCGGCAGTACCTGGCACCGTTGCCAGTCGATCCATCAGCCAGGTGTCGGCCCATTCATGAAGCTGAACAGGATCATGCTGATCTGACGTAATCATAACTTCGATTACAGGTAATTGAGACGGATCGGCTTTGATGACGACTGGGGGATCCATATCGCGCGGCAATTTTTTCGCCACCCGCCCCATTGCAGCCACAACATCCTGAAAGGCGACATCGACATTCACACCGTACGAAAAGTTAATTAGCAGCGTGTACATACCCTCAATGCTCGATGACTCGATATAATCAAGCCCGTCAACGGTTGATATGACTTCTTCTAGCGGATCGGCAATATTGGTTTCAATGTCATCCGCAGTTGCCCCACGCCACCAGACATGAACTTTCACCATCGGATAGGAGATGTCGGGGAGATAGTTGATTTCCATTCGTGAAAGGCTGAATAAGCCTGTTGCAAATAATGCAACCACAAGCACGGTGACCGCTACCGGACGTTTTAATGCTTCAAGCGTGATTTTCATTATAGCGCACCTTTCACTTCGGTTGATTCAAGTGGTGCCACATTGATCTTTGCCCCTTTTTTGAGGTTAAGATTTCCTTCTACAATAACCAGTTCACCCGGCTGAACACCTTTAAGTATTTGCACCAAATCACCTTGCTCAAGGCCGAGCGTCACTCGTCTTTTAATGGCCGTGCCTTCTTGGGCAACAAACAAAATATGATCGCCGCGCGGTGTGGCTACAATCGCTTTAGACGGCACGACAATCGCTTTTTTAATGATTCTCCCAGTCAAGGATACGCGGGCGAACATGCGCGGGATTAACGCCACGGGGTCAGTAACCCGCAACTCAACCAGACGGGTTCGCGAGGCGTTTTCCAGTCGCGGGTAAATTCGTTCGATCTCTGCGTTGAAAGTCTTTCCAGGATAGGCATCCAGCTGTACTTTAGCGACGGTGCCTTTGTGCAGATCCGCCGAACAATTCTCCGGCAATCCGACACGAATCACTAAACTCTTGGGGTCGATTATTTTCAAGAGAGGCTGGCGCGGAACAGCCATGTCCCCAGGGCGCACATAAACCTCTGTAATAATTCCTGCGAATGGAGCGGTGATCAGGCATTCGTTCAGCTTTGCCTGTGCAATATCTCGGCGCGCAATGGCTTCAGAGACTGATGCTTGAGCGATGGCAAGCTCGGTGCGCGTCGGCCCAGCTTTCAGCATCTTGAGATGTTCTTTTGCTGATTCGAACTGAGTTTTGCATTTGGTGTAATCCACGCGTGCTTTTTCTTTGGCTTCAACAGGTAATGTTCCGCTTTCGACTAATGAACTGATACGGTTGAGATCTTCTTTTGCAAAATCAGTGCATTCGATAAAATGAAGCATCGATTCGTTGGCCTGGGCAATCTCTTCGGGGCGGGCACCAGCTTTAAGGTCATCACGTTTTGCTTTCGTGACGGCGAGAACCGCTTCGGCAACGGCCAATTCCTGCTTATATAGCGGTCGTGTGATTTCGATAAGTTTTTGTCCTGGCTGGTCGATTAAATCACCTTCTCGCCATGGGCAAAATGAAATGGGGCCTTCTGCGGTTGATTCGAGCTCAACTGTGTTCATGGCCAGCACATCGCCAGTTGTCAATAGCGATTCTTCGAGACGTATTTCGATGGCTTTTTTGGCAACAACCCGGCTGACAGGTGGTGTTTTCTTTTGTTGCGCTTGGCCGCACCCACTAAATCCTGCCATTAGCGCAACCGCGATTGCTCCGGTTACAAGGGTGTTTTTTATCCGTCTTCCTGTTCTGCTGTCCTGTGAATTTGAGTTCATTATTATTTTTCCTTAATATTTAGAGTCTCAATTAGTTTCTTAAATGGCTTGCGAATGAGAAATACAGGTGATGAGGCATGACGAGCCGTGTGGTGGCTAATACTCCCCATAAATAATTCGCTGATATATCCGCGGCCATGTGTTCCCATTATGATAAGGCTTGCATCTTTATCCTGCTTGAGGATTTCTTCGATGGGCGCACCGTGAGAAAGTTTGAGAGAAATGGAGGCCTCGCTAACTTTTTCAAGTCGAGCCTTCAAAACCTCGAGTCGCCGCCGATCAATAATATCGAACTCATGTATTTTGTGGTGATGGTGTTTTTGCAGTTTGTTTATATCTTGCGTATGAAGAAGAGTAATCTGCTTCGCGCCTTTAGCCGCGATTTCAAGCAGATATTGAAAAGCATATTCCGAATGGTCGGAAAAATCGGTCGGACATAGTATGTGTCGCATGAAATCACAAGGCTCTCCAGCGCAAATGGCGCCGCCCGTCTCTTTGTTGTAATCAATTCGTATGATGAGTAGCGGTTGAGATACTCTATGCAGGATTTCCGCAGCGGTACCGCCAAGAAAAAGCTCGCTGGAAAAATTATGCCCACGAGATCCTATAATAATGAGTGAACATTCTTCTTGCTCTGCCAAATTCGGAATCTCAAGCGCGGGCAATCCCGGTTCAACGACAAGTTTTACCGAAAACCCTTTCTTGCTAAGGGATTCCCGGAATGGTTCAAGCGAGGCTTCAATGTGTGTTTTAGTTTCCTCAGGGAAGGCAACTTGCTCCGGAACCATAAAGTATTGCGCAATCAGAGCCTGTTCGGTGCCGAGCTGGTGCAATTCAGCGACACAGGAAATGATCACCTTCGCTACAGGCGATGAATCGGTGGCGATTAATACTTTTTTAAACATAGGGTTACTCCCGTTTTACAAATTATTTCCCGTAGCTAACTGGTATTGCGCTTGTGCGGTTTTGTAATCCGCTAATGAACGGTAATAATTCATTTGAGCGTTCAGAAATGCGGATTGTGCGTCTAACACATCAGTGACCGAACCCTTGCCGTATGTATATCTTTCACGCTCAATTCGAAGGCTTTCCTTAGCCTGCTCAATGCTTTTTTCAGTTGCGTGAACCCGTTCATATGACGAGTTTATATTCAAATAAGCGATTTCTACATCCAGTTGAACTTGGAGTTCGATTTGGCGTAACTTTTCCAGCGCGACGGAGTGAACGGCTTTCTCTTCTCTGATTTTTGCACTTATATATCCGCCGGAAAATATTGGAAGATTCACTTCAAGCATCACGCTACCTGTCTCATTGTTCAGCTCGGGTTCGTGCGCATCCCATTCGTTTCCAATTGCACCTTTCAGAGCGACTGAAGGGCTGCGCAAACCATATACGGCCTTCACTTTTCTTGCTTTTGATTGCAGAACAGCTTTCACCTCCAGATAATCGGAGCGGACCGCTAGCGCCCTCTTTAATCCCTGCTCCATGTTGGGAACCGTTTCTTTGATGAATTCAAGCTGACCAGTGACCTTTGGGTTCTCGCCGACAACATAAGGCGCACCCATCAGGTTATTTAATAAACGGTTTTGAATTGCGAGAACATTCTTTTCCTGCGTCAAGCGTTGCTTCAAATCGCTTAATCTAACTTCTGTTCGCAGCAGATCTACTCGCGCTGCTTTTTTGGCATGGATCAACTCAATAATTCGCTTATGGTGTCCCTCTAATGCTTCTTGCGAGAATTCGAAAGCTTCGAGGGTGTGACGCTGCGCCAAGATGCTGTAAAAAATGCTGGTCACATCAAAGACCAGCTCTTCTCGGCTTCGTGTGAAACGGTATTCTGCAGCATCATGCAATAATGCTGCCGCACGAGATTCGTTGATCAACCGACCGCCAGTGAAAAGCTGCATTTGGACTATGACTTCGCTCGCAAGAGGTTGGTCGGTAAATTGAAGGGTATCTCCTGCCCCCGGCCGACGAGGTGTAATTAATCGGTCATCACGATATTGTGTAATAGAACCGTTTAGATTCATCTGAGGAAGACGTGAACTCACTGCCAAATTGTGACGAGCATCCGCGGCACCGACCTCAAAATAACGGGCAGAGAGTCCAGGGTTATTTACCAATGCGATTTCAATTACGTTATGAAGCGTTAACGTGCTTGGAGGTTGCTCGAGGGCGGCAGACCTACTTACGCCGACAAGAAGATAGCTAATCACCAGAAAAGAGATCGCGCAATGCCTTTGAAATCGTGCATAACTGTAAGGTTTCATGACAAATTCCTTCCTAAAGATTACACTCAATCGCCGCACTTAATATGTCTTCCTGCTGGACGCCGACAAACTGCTCCACCACCTCGCCATCCTTAAATATGATTATAGTCGGTATTGAACGCACACCATACTCTGCCGCTACAGGTTGAGCTTCATCAACATTGACTTTTGCCACCTTCGCTCGATCTTCAATCTTCTCAGCCACCTGCTCCACAATAGGACCCTGCATCATGCACGGCCCACACCAAGGTGCCCAAAAGTCAACCAGCGTCACGCCAGAACCAATCGTCTCCGCAAAATCCGCATCCGTTAGATTCAACACTTTATCAGTCATCATTCAGCCTCCTTCTTTATTACGACCTACAATATTCTTTAAATCCTCTTTCATCTCTGCCAATGCTAACGCAAGCTTTATGCCAACTGCCAAAACCATTGACAATATTGGGATCAGCAAAACTATAAAACATAGAAATATGCCTGATATGACAGACTTAAAAAATATTCAGATTTAATAACAGTCCGAGGAAACCGTCATAACCCAATCCCAGAATCGGTGTTGCATGCAACATGACCTGATGTTGCGTGCAATGCACGCGCAACAGTTATGCAACGATTATGATTCCTGACAAATTAAGGAGGATTCGGTGTTTGGGGCACGCAATAAAAACAATGATGACAAGGCAATATTTAAACGGGAACCACAGACAAAGCCTACTTGATTCCGTAACGCTTCATTTTGCGATAGAGTGTGCTGGGATTAATGCCAAGCTGTTTGGCTGCCGCCGTTCTGTTGGCAACGTTGTCTTCAAGCGCATCACGAATAGCTCTCTTTCCAATCTCATCAAGCGAAAGAGAGCCTTTGCCAGACTCATGCAGTACCCCATATGCAAGCTCTTTAGGCATATGATGGAGGTGTATAACAGATTCTTTACAGAGAACAAACGCATGCTGAAGCAGATTTTCCAATTCTCGAATATTTCCCGGGAAATCATGCCTCATGATTGCACCCATCACAGAATCATCAATAGCTTCTATGCTCTTTCCTGTCTCCGCATTTAAACGATTCCTGAAATGTTCAACAAGAAGAGGCATATCACAACGCCGCTCCCGCAGAGGTGGCAACTCAAGCCGTAAAACATTCAACCTATAGTAAAGATCCTCTCTGAATGACCCGTCATACACCTTCTCAAGAAGACGCTGATTCGTCGCTGCAACTATTCTAACATCACTCCGCACAGCCTCTGTCCCACCAAGAGGTTCATATGTCTTCTCCTGAAGAACCCTCAACAAACGAACCTGCAAAGCAGGGGAAATATCACCTATCTCATCAAGAAATAACGTTCCGCCTTTTGCCAGATCAAAACGGCCTGGCTTATCGCGCTTGGCATCCGTAAAAGCCCCTTTCTTGTACCCAAAGAGCTCCGACTCCAGCAATGCGTCAGGAAGAGCGCCACAATTCACTGCAACAAACGGCTTGTCTTTTCTTTGCCCAAGATTATGTATTGCCCTGGCAAAAAGCTCCTTGCCTGTGCCACTTTCACCCTCAATCAGAACACTTACGTTGGAACCCGCTATATCCGGCAAAATAGCAAACAACTCATGCATCTTGGAATTCCGACTCACAATGTCCTGAAACGTATAAGACTTCTTGATCTCTTTGCGCAATTCCTCTTCCGCGCTCAAATCACGAAACGACTCCACGCCGCCAATGATACGCCCATCCACATCACACAAACACGCCGCACTGATACTGACAAGCAAAGAACGCCCCGACCTATCCAAAATCTCAACTGGCTTATTGATAACCTGCTTGCCTCTTTTCCTGACATGCTCAAGAGTACATGCAGAACCACAATGAGCCGTCTTAAACACATCATAACAAAATTGACCTACCGCCTCCTGCTCAGAAAAACCAGTTATCCGCTCTGCCGCTTGATTAAAAAATGTTATACGCTTATCACAATCAACCGTAAACACACCATCGGCAACACAGTTCAGTATCGTCTCCAACTGCTCCCTCCGAATCTGACCCAAACGGTTTTTTAATTGTTTCTTAACAGCCATAACCATAAACACTATTGCAATTTGCACGATATGTCAAATTGCAAGATACTTTTGAAGAGAAAGCCCTTGCCATAATTTTTTAAGTACATAGTATCTAAAGTTCAAAGAATATAGCGAGACGCCGAATGGACCAAGTGTAAAATAGAGCAAATGATTAGGTAACATCAGACAATCAGGCAAATTCAATCCGAAAACTGCAAACACCGTCAGCCGGCCTGCTGGTGACCTTAAACTCACTCCTGTTGAACACAGCCTGCATAGGCTTATTATCAAGCAACACTTCTGCCGTAAATCCACTTATGCCATTACGCTTGGCAATAACAGCCAGATGCTTGAAAAGGAATGTTCCTATACCATGATTCTGCCAGCCGTCCTTAACAGTAAACGCGACTTCAGCCATGTTTGTGGTCTTATCAAGATAGTACCTTCCGACAGCAATAATATCATCACCATGCGGCTCCGGAACCGTACCGATAATCGCTATATCCGAACGATGATCTATAAAGACAAAATCCTTGATCTGCCTCCGCGGCACATGCTTCACATGAGACATGAAACGATAATACCTGGTTTCCTCCGAGAGCTGGTTGAAAAGATCTTTCAACCCCGACTCATCAGTAGGATGCATTGGTCTAAAATTCACCTGCGTTCCGTCATGAAGAACATGCGCTGTCTTGAAATCGGGAGGACCAATCACCATCTTACCTACAACTTCATTGTAATCCGGACTGAGTAGCTTGGCTTCGACAGCATCCTTGGCCAACTGCGCCCTGAAATCAGGATGAGCTATACTAATCAAGGCAATTGCCCTCTCTTGCACACTCTTGCCGTGCAAATATGCCACACCATATTCAGTCACTACATAATGCACATCACCACGCGTAGTAACAACACCAGCACCCGGAGTCAATTGAGTGCTAATCCTGGAGACAGTTCCTTTCTTAGCGGTCGATGGCAAAGCAATAATAGCCTTACCACCCTTTGAAGCCGCAGCGCCACGATTAAAGTCTACCTGACCTCCTATACCCGAATAAAAACTTGCCCCCAGCGAGTCAGCACAAACCTGACCTGTCAGATCCACTTCCAGAGCCACATTGATAGCGACCTGCTTGTGCTGACGACTTATCACATAAGGATCATTAACATACTCTGTAGGATTAAAAGAAAAGAGCGGGTTGTTATCCACATAATCATAAAGCTTCTTTGTTCCCATACAAAAACTGGCCACGATCTTACCAGAATCCCGAGTCTTCAACTTGCCCGTAACAGCACCTGCCTCTATCAGATCAATGATCGAATCTGTGAACATCTCCGTATGAATTCCTAGATCTTTCTTTTCCTTCAAATACTCCATTACGGCCTGAGGAATGGCACCAATTCCAAATTCCACAGTAGACTCATCCTCTATAAGAGCAGCAATATATTCGCCTATCTGCCTGATGTCATCAGTCGGCTCAAATGGAAGCACCTCGATCAACGGCATGTCTATTGGCACCAGAATATCAATATCATAAACATCAATAAAACTGTTACCCAGCGTCTTTGGCATCTGAGGATTGACTTGAGCAATTACCAGACTTGCGTTTTCCGCAGCACTTTTGACTATATCTATTGAAACACCAAGACTACACAGCCCACGCTCATCGGGAGGCGAAACATGAATCAACGCAACGTCCAATGGAAGTTGCCCGGAAGAAAACAAGCCCGGTATGTCCGACAGAAATATCGGCGTATAGTCACCAAATCCCTGCTGAATTATATCGCGAACATTCTTTGAAATGAAAAAGCTGTTTACACGAAAATTCTCTACCAATTCTCGAGCCGCATATGGAGCATCGCCCTGAGTAAGCAAGTGGACGATCTCTGTGTCGGAAAGCTCACTTTTCTTGGCTACCAATGCTTTGATCAGCTCTTCAGGCTGAGCGCAACCAGTAGCTACAAACACCCTCTGACCGGCAACTATGTTCTTTACGGCTTCCTGAGGCGTCGCGATCATATCCTGATACTTACTCTGCCACTCCGCATCATATGTCAGTTTTTTACTCATGATAAATCCCCCGAAAGTGTAAAGCGCGCATCCGCAGCTACCGAATCTTCACCAGGCTGGCCCACAATAAAAGGATTAATGTCCATTTCCTGAATCTCCGGGAAATCAGTAACCAGCTGACTGATCCGCTGGAGCGCAGTTGCCAGCGCCTTTATATCAACGCGGCCTTGCCCTCTTGCACCCTCGAGAAGAGCATACGACTTCGTGCTCTCCAGCATTTGCATCGCCTCGACCTCCGTAATTGGTGCAATGTGAAAAGTCACATCCTTCATGATCTCGACAAATATACCGCCCAGTCCGAACATTAACATCGGCCCAAACTGCGGATCACGCGTCATGCCAAGAATGACTTCCCTACCCCTCTTACACATCTTTTCTAGATAAACACCCTCATCCAGATTGGCACCAGGCACATTTTCGCTTATACGCATCATCATCAGATCAAAAGCATCACGCACTGCATTTGCAGAATCAAGGTTCAGCTTCACCCCGCCCATATCGGATTTATGAATAATATCAGGTGACGAGATCTTCATTGCCAACGGATACCCTATTCTCTTGGCAACATCAACTGCCTCGTCAGCGGTACAGGCCAAATGTCCCTCAGGAACATTAAAACCATAAGCTCTTAAGATATCCTTTGCTGGCGCCTCAGCAACCTGCAAACGCTTAGTCCGTACCTGCCGCTTGATTATCCTCTTGGCGCGACGCCTGTTAACCAGAAATCGAGTCAGGACTCTTGGCGGTCTTTTCAACCAGGCCGCATAATCCACCATTGCCTTCAAGGCAGCGACCGCCCTTTCCGGCGAAGGATAATCAGGCAGATTCAGCGACATTAATACATCACGCCCCTTTGAAACATCAAGGCCGCCCATAAATGACACCACTATAGGCTTCTCATTCCTCGCGCACTCCGCAATTGCCCTCGCCGTCTCTGCCGGTTTTGTCATAGCCTGCGGAGTCAAAATTATCACGATTGCATCGACCGATTCATCATCCTGCGCAGCCTTAACAGCCATAACATAGCGCGCGGAATCGGCATCACCCAGCACATCAATTGGATTCCCAACGCTCGCCGCAGCAGGCAGCTTGCTTGCCAACGCCGTTGCAGAAGCATTATTGAGCTCACATATCTCCATTCCGGCCAACTCAACCGCATCAGCAGCCATAATCCCCGGCCCACCAGCATTGGTTATAATCGCCACCCTGTCGCCTTTAGGTAAAGGCTGCATGGCAAATGCCATCGCGTAATCAAACAGAGACTCAAAAGTATCAGCCCTGACAACTCCAGAACGATGAAATGCAGCACCGTACGCTATATCCGCACCCGCCAAACTTCCCGTATGAGATGAAGCCGCCTTACCGCCAGCCTGCGTCACTCCAGACTTAAAAATAACAACCGGCTTGTTCACGGAAGCTTCCTCCGCAGCTTTCATGAATTCATCGCCAGAACTTATGCTCTCCAGATACCCCACAATCACCGTCGTCTCATCATCATTAGCGAATGCTGTCAAAAAATCAGTCTCCGACACATCCGCCTTATTACCCATGCTTATCAGCTTCGATAAACCAAGATTGCGGGATGCCGACCAATCAAGAATAGCCGTACATAGAGCTCCCGACTGAGAAACAACCGAGATGCCGCCTGGAGCAGGCATATGAGTAGCAAAAGAAGCATTCATTCCGTGATGCGCATTGATAAGACCCAGACAATTAGGCCCCAGCAACCGAACACCACGCGCTGAACATTTAGCCGCTATCTCAAGTTCCAGCTTCAGCCCTTCTTCGCCTACCTCCTTGAAACCCGCAGTTATAATCGTAATGGCCTTGGCTCCTGCCTCTATCGCATCATCAACCGCCTGCACAACAAATCTTGTAGGAATAGCGATTACCGCCATCTCTATTTTCTGCCCGTACGTCTTAAGATCGGAATAGCATTTGACTCCGCAAACCTCGTCAGACGACGGGTTAACAGGCACAATTGCACCCTTATACCCACCTTTTACGAGGTTATTAAGCACTTCATAGCCGACCTTACCGGGCGTGCGAGACGCGCCAATAACAGCTATAGAATCCGGTTTTAAAAGACTTTCCAACATAAAGCTCTCCCTGCAATTAAGAAACAGCTAAGCATACTTGATGGAAAATTATTAAGCAAACAAATACCTCAAAACATCGTCAAAAAAAATAACAGGTTCGGGTCTGACGGCAGATTTCGAAGATTATCACCGGCGGCATGACTTCGGCGGAATTACGAACAGATACAGAGGGCCATTGCTTTTTGTGCTAAATATTAACGCTCTCGCGGGGCACAGCATTTAAATACAAGTTTACCAACTCTTCCGCGCCTTGTGCCGGCGCACCCAATAAAACCTCGATCCCTGATGCTGCCAAAGACGACATAGTCTGCGGAACCATATCACCAGCAATCACGACATTGGTGCCCTGTTCTAAAAGCCATCCGGACAGTTGGCTCTGCATGGTACATGGAGGCGTTTCGACGGTACGGCCAACAACGTTTCCAGTGATAGGATCTATATCCATAATTTCGAATTGTTCGCAATGCCTAAAGTCCGTTGCCTTGCCACCTGAAACCGGTACCGCTATCTTCATGCCTCACCCTCCATAGTTAAAAAGAAAACTCCGCCTTCCAATCGTAATGCCTTACCTTTTGATAAAATATCCGCAACTTTGTGTCGCGCTGAATTGATGATTCTGCCGAATGTCTGCCTGGACACATTCATACTGCGGGCAGCATGTTCCTGATAAAAGCCCTCGGCGTCGGCAAGACGAATAGCCTCAAACTCATCAAGGGTAAGGATTACTTCTTCAAGATCTTTGACCGGCACCCCCACAGGTCGGAAGCAAACCGCTCGCGGAAGCCTCATTATCCTTCTTCTGCTACATGGTCTAACCATCTCATACTCCTTGATGTATTATTTGATTATGGGCATATGCCCATAACATGCAAGAAAAAAGTGATTTATTTCTGTTATTTTTCGAAATTCTAGCTGAGAATCAGTCTTCTTATGGAATATCAGGATCAAACAAGTTCAGCATTCAAACCGCGTGGAACCACAAAATACGTGCGAATGATTATTATAGCCTGCTGCGTAGGCTTTGTTCTACAGCTGCTTGCCGATCAATTGCTCACAAATGTTTTTGCTCTGAGCCTGGCGGGAATCTCCAAACTATACATATGGCAGCCTCTGACCTATATCTTTCTTCACGGCGGAGCTTGGCACTTGTTAATCAACATGCTGATCTTTTATTTTGTGGGCGGTGAAGTTGAATATGTCTTAGGACCAAAACGGTTCATTAAACTGTTCCTCGCTTCCGGCATCATTGCTGGAATCGGATGGCTGACGATCAGCTTCTTTACCAAGACTTACGGTCCATGTGTTGGCGCTTCAGGTGCCGTTGCCGGCATTCTCTGCTGCTTCGCTGGAATGTTTCCGGACAAAACCATCACCCTTCTCCTTTTCTTCATCCTTCCGGTAACCATGAAAGCGCGTACAATGGCACTTGGTATCATTGCATTCTCCGCATTAATGATGGCCTCCAACGCAGGTAATGTAGCCCACTCTGCACATCTCTTCGGAGCACTCGCAGGCTATCTCTACGGACTCAGAATATACAAAAACCCCGGCTTGCTTGATTCCCACCTGTACAGCCAGCCGAACAGCAATCCAATCACTTCTTTTTTCTCCAATATCCGCGCAAAGATCAAACGAAGCCAATTCAAAGTCGTTCCGCACGAGGAAGAGCCGCCTACACAGCAGGAAATCAACCGGATACTGGATAAGATCAACGCACAAGGCATGAAAAGCCTCACAATAAGAGAAAGGCAAGCCCTCAGACGGGCCAGCGATAAAGAATGACTACTGAACCATGCGTCTGCAGCAAACCAACTGTATGCTTTGACAGCTTCCTCTGGACAGACGGAGTCGTCGAAACTGCTATCGGAACAACACCAAGAGTCAAAACCGAGCTCTCCACCGCCGATATGTTCGGCTGGTGGCGCGTACGCTGGGCAATAGGTCGAGACCACTTTACCGTACCACCTGGACTCTATGCCGTTGGCAACCCTGACAAGACTTCCCATGTCATAGTCACTGCTAACTACAAAATGAGCTTCGACTATGTACGAAAAAACCTTCAAGACAGAAACGCCTGGATTCTCGTGCTGGACACAAAAGGCATCAATGTCTGGTGCGCCGCCGGAAAAGGCACATTCGGCAACACAGAACTTATACTTCGAATAAAAGACACTAAACTTGAAGACATCGTTGAAAACAAACGCGTCATCATTCCTCAACTCAGCGCATCGGGCGTATGCGCAAGGACAGTCGCTGACCAATCAGGGTTTAAAGTCACATTCGGTCCTATACGCGCCAGCGATTTGCCGCAATTCATTGATGACGGCCTTAAAGCCACACCAGAAATGAGGCGCGTAAAGTTCACCCCCTTTGACAGAACTGTTCTGATTCCCGTCGAGCTGGTTCTTGCAGGGAAATACATGATTCCCTCGATCATGGCGCTTATAGCCCTCTCCATAACCATTTCACGCTGGCTCGACACCGGTGCTGTCGACATCGGAAGTCGCGGAACCGTAGCCCTGATTTGCGCATGGCTGGCTGGCAGCATCCTGGGTCCGCTCGCACTACCATTTCTGCCAGGCAGAGCCTTCTCCATGAAGGGCGCTATGGCAGGCGCCATCACCTTCGGCCTTCTATGCCCGTTCATCATCAATAGAGCCGCAACAGCAGAACTTATAACCTGGGCACTCATTATCCCGGCAATAGCGTCGTTTATCACTATGAACTTCACTGGAACCAGCACATATGCATCTCCATCAGGGGTTAAGAAGGAAATGAAATATTCTGTACCCTGCCAAGTCGTCGCATGCATCGCAGGGCTCGCATGCTTGACCGTAGCTTATATCGGACTATCCTAATAAGAAGAATAATATTATGACAAATGACGTATATCTAAAAGATGTTGCCACACTCAAGCTGGATAGCAAGAAGTGTATCGGCTGCGGCGTATGCGCAAATGTCTGCCCTCATGCTGTATTCGAAATAGCCGACGGTAAAGCCATCATAACCGAGAAAGACAGATGCATGGAATGCGGTGCCTGCGCGCTCAACTGCCCTGTCGATGCCCTTGCAGTCGAATCCGGAGTTGGATGCGCTTCCGCATACATTAAAGGCGCCCTTACAGGAACAGAACCAACCTGCGATTGTTCATCAGGGTCAGATTGCTGCTAACGCTGGATGTGCGCAGGAAAAACATTACTTCTTCATCGCTTCTTCTATGGCACCAACTACCGCCTGTTTGCTCAACGGCTTGTTGATTATAGTCTCACCATCGGCAATGATCCCCGTCTGCCTCAAATGTGACTCAGGATAGCCGGATGCAAATATAACCCGCAGATCAGGCTTTATCTTCCTCAAATCGGCAACAAGCTGACATCCACCCTTTTCGGGCATCATTACATCTGTAATCAGAAGCGCTATCCTATCTTTGTTTTCCTCGAACAGACGTATAGCCTGAAAGCCGTCCTCAGCTTCCAGCACAGAGAATCCCATGTTCTGCAAAACATGAACAAGAACGTTTCTGACTATATAATCATCTTCAGCAATCAATATCTCATTACCTTCCAGCTTAGACTTGTCCAGATCGGGCGCCTGATCAACAATCTCACATTGCTCTGCTAACGGCAGATAAATGCGGAATGTTGTTCCATGCCCCGGCGCGCTATACACTGTCATGCTTCCGTTGTGCTGAGAAATAATTCCATACGCTGTCGACAAACCGAGACCTGTCGTGCGCCCCTTACCCTTGGTCGTAAAGAAAGGCTCAAAAACACGAGCCCTCACTTTTTCCGGCATACCGCAGCCTGTATCAGTAATCGAAACGACCGCAAAATCACCGCTGACAACATCTTCCTCACGCATGCCTTCCTGGCATTGGACAGCTTCCTTAGTCGTCAGATTGATCTTCGACGTCTCAATGGTCAACACCCCCCCGCCAGGCATAACATCAATCGCATTCACGACAAGATACATAATAGCTTGCTCAATATGATCAGGATCAAGTTCTGTTACCAGCTTGTCACCTGAAGCTTTTATTTGCAATTCCACGCCATTCTCAATAGTCCTATCCAGCATTGCTTTCATGCCCTTGACAACACGATTAAGATCCGTCAGGCGTAGCGACACCGGTTTCTGATGCGCAAAAGCCAGCAAGTCACCTGTTAAAGAAGAAAGCCTGTTCGTTGATTCACTGATAGCATCAATATGAGCAATACAGTCCTCCGAGGAACTAACCTTAGATTTCAAAAGCTGTGTGTGACCCATGATGACTGCAAGCATATTAGTGAAGTCATGAGCAACACCACTGGCAAGCTGGCCAAGTGCCTCCATCTTCTGAGACTGACGCAATTGATTTTCAAGAAGTGCCTCCTGCGTAATATCCCTCTTAACAGCAACAAAGTTCACGATATCTCCATCTCCATTCCTGATTGGCGATATCACGGCATCCTCCTGAAAAAGCGAACCGTCTTTCTTTCGATTTGTGAAATGCCCGCGCCATACTCTACCGGCGGAAATAGAGGCCCAAAGATCTTTATACATCTCTTCGTCATGTTTCCCGCTCTTAACTACACCCGAGTTCTTTCCTATAACTTCACTGCTCGTATAACCTGTCATCTCCTCAAATGCAGGATTAACGTACTCAATTACGCCTTTTGGATCCGTAACAACAATAGATTCAGCCGCCGCTTTAACCGCAGCTTCCAGCTTCCGTAAGCCTTCTGTAGTATTCTGCAATTCTATCTGCGTCCTCAGATGCATCTCATTGAGCGAACATCCCATGCATATGATTACAACCAGAAAAGACAACTCAATGACGTAAATACAATTATAAAAGCCCCAGCCCACAAATATATCGCTCAAAACCGCAAGGGTTAAGATCGCTATTCCTGTAATGATAGGTCTGGCTTCAAGCTTATTTCCTTTCTTAGAGAAAACCACCAGTGAGTAGAGAATATATCCACAAGAAAAGAGACCAACAAGCCCTTGCACAACACAAAGAATTCCGGGCGTGACCTCGTGATATGCAATCGGAAATGCTCCGAGAAAAATAAATTTCTTTATTGATGCTTCCGCAGTCAACGTGAGTTCACTTCGGTCAATCGTCAGGATTAAAGCCTGAATGGCCAGATACCCCATAAGAAGACGATCAAGCCGCCTTGATTTGCGACCCGTGAATTCTGAGACAAACCAAAGAAATGCCGCGCCCATACCGCAAAGCAATATAAACTGCCATCTCTGCCAGATCATTCCAGTTTCAATGTTTGCGGATGCATAGAGAAATGACGATGCAAGATCATAAAACCCCGCCGAGAAACAAGCGGCGGCAAACGCCATATCAACAGACCAGCTCCGCAGACGAGAGCTATACATAAAGTGATATATGCCAACAGAAAAAGTTACACTGGCGGCACAGAGAACAACTATAGAGTGTACATTCATGTACTTTAAATGCCGAAACGACAAGGTGATCGAGAGCCTCGAACAACCTTGTCAGGATACAGCTTTTTTATTTACAGCAGATTAAAAAATCAGGGAATTCCGTAGAAACCCTGCGACATACATTAGGTACCGTTATATCGAACAGATGGCGGGGTGGCAACAAAAAAATGAGTTTCTACTCTTTTCCTGGTACCTCCATCACTTCTCTCTTCCATGCCACCTGCAGAAGGCTACCCGCATGCTTATAGTGCTTGCTCCGCTTTACCCACTTAAGCTCTTCCATAGCACTCTCGAGATTGCCAGCGTCAGCATACAACTCAACCAATGCGGCGTGATTGTAGCGGTCCCAGAAGTGCCAATCCACATATTCCTGCCAATATTCAGCACCTTTAGCCGGTGACGTTCTGGCGATAAGACGCGCCTTAAGCAGCCTCAGCTGACTCTTCCTCTCATTCAGCTCCAGACCTCTGTCACACCATTTTCGAGCCAGGCCAACTCGTTCGAACACCTCATGCCCCGTTTCGTCGTTCCTGTAGTACCAGCAGTTCTCCGCTGTCCATATACAGAAATAGTAATTATAGGGATACAACCGGTGAGCCGCGTGAGCTCGCCGCTCTGCTGCCTCGGGGTCACGCCGAGACTGCGTCTCGTCTCTATACCTAACCGACTTATATATGACCTGGGCGGCAGCAGCCCTTGCGCCGTGCACAATCCCCGCAAAAGACAATATCAATAGGAACGAGCCAGCAATCCTGATGACATAAAGTTTTATCATCTCTTCCCTACCAAGGCGATTTTGGAATATAAATAACATCACCAGGCCTTATAAGTGGCGGCTTCTCGTCACCTGACTGCATTTTTTTGACATTATAAATGCTGACTTTATCATCTCGCATCAACTTAACCTTCTTAAGACCGGCATAAACTGTAGGCCCACCTGCCTTTGCAATGGCTTCAAGTAGCGTTGTGTCGCCAGAAAGCGAAAACACCCCTTGCTTGTTGTTGACTTCGCCCTGAACAAAATATTCCCCTTCAAACTGCTTAACTACACTGACTTGGATCTGTTTGTAAAATCCACCATCAATATATGATTTCTCAATGTGCTTCTCAGCCGCGTACGTAGTTAACCCACCAATCTTAGTAAACCCAATATATGGCAGATTAACACTCCCATTATCGTCAATAACATCCACTATGCCTGGAACCGACCCTGAGCCATAGATATAAATAGTAATCTTATCTCCGCGCTTGAGCATTATTGCCTTAGGCGGGGGGGTATCAGCCTTCACGACGTCAGTTTGCGTATTACCGGAATTTCTGCTCGTGTCAGAGTTGGCAGCAGCACCAGGATGGCCACCAAGATACCGTCCGGACAAGTCAGGCCTGTATGCCTTCACCTTCTCTTTGTACGTAGGCGTACTGATACAACCCGCCTGTATCAATAGCAGGCAGCCTGTAGAAATTGCAGTAATAAGCTTTATCATTTTGTTATCCATACGTGTAAGATTGGTATTGATAAGCGGCATAATCGCGTGATAAATTAATATTGTTCAACACAACGCCAACAAGATTCGCACCCATATTCTCGATGATCGCCCTTGCCCGGTTTGAAACGGATTTCGGGTGCTTTCTATGCTGAATCACAAGTAGAACCCCATCCATCTCTCTAATCAACGTTGATGTATCACTCACACCGATAACCGGTGGTGCATCAAAATATATCACGTCATAACTGTCACGTAACTCTTCAATAATCTGGTGCAGCTTTAAGTTATCAAGAAGACCATGCACATCGGTCGACATCCTTCCACTCGGCATGAAGTCCAGATTCGGATGGTCAGTAGCCATTACAGTATCGTCCAGGAAAACCTCTCCGGCAAGAATGTTTGCCAATCCAACCTTATTAGAGACACCCAACACCTTATGCTGCCGGGGACGATGAAGATCTGCATCTATAAGCAATACCTTGTCGCCAAGATCAGCCGACACATATGCTAGGTTAAACACAGTTAAGGATTTACCCTCGCCCATGCTTCCACTTGTCACGCATATCGTTTTCCCCTCTTTCATCTTCCCCGAAAATTGAACATTCGTCCGCAACATACGATAAGACTCCGCATTTTTCACGTCAGCCGCAGGATCATTAAACGCCTTAACCTTCTGAGGTATAACACCTATCACAGGCGCACCCAGATAATTCTCAACGTCTTCAATCGTCTTAACCGATGTATCAAGATACTCCGTGAAATACGCAAGACAAACACCCAAAACAGAACCAAGCATGACACTCAAGACCATATTCAGCATGAAATTCGGAGACACCGGATCCGTCAACTCCGGAGGCTTAGCAAACTCCATACATTGCACCGTGGATTTTGGTATTTCCATTTCTATCTTTTCTTTCACATACCGCTCTCGAATACTGTTGCGAATGCCCTTAACACGTCTTAATTCTTCCAACGCCTTGTTAAACTCAAGATATGCACCTGTTTCTGCAGTACGATCAGATTCACGCATGGTATCAAGCTCAGACACCACCCAGTCATAGCGAGCTTGCGCCGATTCCATGTCCGCCTGCATACCCGTCCTCAGCCCTTTCAGGGCATCTTGTATTTGCTCATCCAATCCTTTAAGAACGGCATTTGCCTGCTTCACATCTGGATGATTGACACCCAAAGTTGCCAGACGCGCATCACTGATGCTAACCTTTGCCTGCCGTCTAGCCGAGACAAGTTTTGGCAAAGTAGGATCAGGCGTAAGATAAACTGCGGCAACCCGCAACTCATCTTCCGACAAACTCATCGCCTTGTTATATCGAGCCTTCTGCCCCTCCAGATCAAGCCTTACCAGTATGGCCTTCTCCTCCAATGCCCTGAGCGCCACCTTGCTTGCATCTGAGCCGGTTGCACTGCCATACAAAGGTGTTATCTGTTTTTCCATTCGGATCTTGTCCACGACAGACTGAGCCTCGTCAACGCTCACCTCCTGTATTTTTAATTCTTGAAGCAATGCATCTAATGCTCGCTTGATAGCGCTCTGCTTCCGCTCGAGACTCTGGTCCCGATATACCTCGGTAATAGTATTGGCAATATCTGCAGCTATCTGGGGTGCCATCTCAACTTCCCCATCAATATCAAGTTCCTGCAATCTTATCTGCACCTCTATCAAGTCTGTATCACGATATTGACGCGCCTTCATGCCGGATGCAATCAACGCAACAGTCTGATCAAAGATCTTACCCGGAGGCAGGGCATCGTATTCATATGCCTTTGCCAGTCTTTTATCCAGCTCCAGCCTCTTTACCACCTCTTCGATAACAGTTGTCGACTGAATAATCTCGAACTGCGTACGGAGAAACAACGGGTCATAGATAGCCCTGGTTGCCCCGAAAACGCCGCGGGCGCCGGCAAACTCAGACGAGTCCCGCTTGACTTGAATGAGCGTGGTCGCCATGTATTGTTTGGGCGTGTAAAAGGTAACTACTAATCCGGCGAGAACCACGAGAAGTCCGAATGTAATGACTATCTCTTTCCTGGATCGAACTACATGCCAGTAGTCTAGAAAATGAAGTGTTTCTTCAGGTTCAGCCATTACAATTTTCCATCAAATTAAGAACGAAGGAACACACACCCGAAACCCGCGGTGGAACCTAACGATTTTTCGAATGTACAACTCTTCACCCTAGAAGGACCGGGAGACACCCAGTCTCGTTGCGTTTCTTGTGAACGATGTCCTTACATCGGAATCAACATCGTCATAGAGCTGCATAAATTTAAGAGCTGTTCTTTCCTCAATATTGTACACAAGTTCAACGCCTAATGTTATAGTTACCTCGTCACCTGAGGTAAAGCCCTCGGCCACGAGTAGCGATATAGGTACATTATCAGCATCGTACTGACTTGTGCGGTAATTACCCCAGGCAGACATCTTTACTCTTTCAATTCCCGTCCACTCAAGCCTTGCGTAGAAATTTCCAGTCTCCTGCGATGAATAAGGATAAACGTCTGAATTCTGCAGAGCAAAATTTCCAGAGAAAAGTGCTTTAATCTGCGCGGTTGGCTGATACTGTAGCTTCACGCCCACATACGGAGAATCATCATCATCCAAAGTTGAGTCATCATAAGACACCGTCGTCAAACCAGCTTGCAGACCAGTTCTGATATAATCACTAAGCACTCTATCAAAACCAACACCAAAGCTACTCGCATCAAATCCACGTTTAACATTGCCCGTTTCTTCATATCCATACTGAGAAAGAGCAACCGAGCCATAAATGCCAATCGTTGGCTGTATAAAACGCATGACCTTAAGGGTTGCAGTGAGGCTGTCCTCATCCGACTCCTTTGCAACAAAATCCTCTTCGTACGCCTTAATCACATGCCTGACGTCTACATCAGACAAGACCTTCTCGCTCATATCAAATGCGATTCCAGCAGAAAAGTTGTTCAAGGAGAAACTACTGTCACGACGAAGAGTTGAGCCCCCAGCCTGCACCGACGGGTCGTCAGTAAAAATATAGCGTTCATCCAGTCGAACACGCGCAGAAAGTCCAAGGCTATGCTTAACCTTGAACCCCACATCGTGTTGAGTCTGATCATCATTCTGCGTTGGATGCGGATCTGTACGATAGCGATATGACGGCTCGTAGTAGAAGTCAAATATTGTACGTTCCGTATCACTGATAATATCAACCTTGGGCTTGATATATAGGTCGAAATTTGTATCTCCATCAGGAGTTGAATCGCGGTTATCCGAACCCTCAAATTCTACAGCCACCGAAAATCGGATCGGATCGCCCTTGTCTGCATCTGCCGCACACAACTCACCAGCCATTATCATTGTTACGAGACCCAAAACAAGCACTATTCTACCTTGATTAATCATAGTTTTCTCCCTTTTCATTCTGTCTTTTAAAACAAAATAGTCATATATAGTCAACATGAAAATCCAAGCTTTTGACTTTTGCACCTTCTTCTGTTAGCCTCCCAAAACATGACTGCAAAGAATTCATACACTTATAAATTGAATCCCGACCAACAGCTGACACTTATTAGTACCCTGAAATACGGAAATTATAAACCCATTCTTCGCGACTATACTATATTCGCAGCAGAAACCGAAAACTGCAATATATCACTATATACAAGCGGGAAATGCCTTGTTCAAGGCAAGGGCGCGACAGATTTTGTTACATTTATACTGGAACCGGAAGTGCTTAAATCAGCTGGTGTAGGATACGAAGACCTACTCGATCCTGACGCTTTAAATCCGCACATGGGCATCGACGAAAGCGGGAAAGGTGATTTTTTCGGCCCCATTGTAATCGCCAGCGCATTTACCGACGAACAACTTATTAAAGAAATGCGCAAAATGGATGTGAAAGACAGCAAAAACATCACCAGCGATAAAAACGCACTTTCGATGGGCCGCGACCTGAGAAGACTGCTCGGTAAAAAATTCAGCGTCGTCAGAATAGGACCGAAAGCTTACAACCGACTATACATGAAAATGCGCAGCGTCAATACCCTGCTCAGCTGGGGGCACGCACGCGCCATTGAAAACCTCATGGACGTCATTCCGGATTGCCCGCAGGCCATATCAGATCAATTTGGTAAAAAAGAACAAGTCGAAAAAGCTCTCATGAAAAAAGGACGCTCAATCGAACTGATTCAACGACATAAGGCGGAGTCCGATCTCGCCGTTGCCGCAGCCTCAATACTCGCCCGCGAAGCATTCTTAAGAGCGCTCAAGGACATGGAAGACAAATTTGAAGTCCCCTTCCCAAAAGGCGCTTCCGCACAGGTGAAAGAAGCCGCAGGGGAACTAATCAAAAAATACGGGCCCGAAATACTTATCAAAACAGCAAAATGCCACTTCAAGACAGCAACCGAAGTTCTTAAGACCGCAGGGACCGACCGTTCCGTTCTCGGCCCGGAAGGCCAGGCCGTTTCAAAACCCTATACGAGGAATAAGAAAAAGGGGTCAGGGAACAGTAAGAAGAAATCCTAACCTCGCTTTTGCTCCGGCATATCCCCCGCAGGCCATGCGCGTTTCACTCTTCACGTCTCAAGCTTCTTGCCGTCCATGTAGATTGCGCCTTCCTCACGCAAATCTTTAATCATATCCCAATGTATTGACGATCTGTTTTTCCCGCCCGTCTCAGGATACGACGACCCCAGCGCCAGATGTATCGTCCCCCCAATCTTTTCATCAAAAAGAATTCTCTTGGTAAAACGCTGTATACGCTTGTTCGTGCCTATCCCCAATTCACCAAGACGCCTGGCACCTTTGTCAGAATCTAACATAGCACGAAGAAAACTACCGTTCTTCTCTGCTGTAGCCTCAACTACCACGCCTTTCCTGAAAACCAGCCTTATGCCGGAAATTTCCCGCCCATACTGACATACCGGAAAATCATAGGAAATATACCCCTCCGCAGATGTTTCGATTGGAGATGTAAATATCTCACCACTAGGCATGTTGTGCGAACTTCCGTCAGAGCTGATAAATTTACGACCTTTAATGGAAAACTTTAAGTCTGTATCTCTACCAACTATTCTCACCTCATCCGCACCCCTAAGCCCTTGAATAATATTCGCCTGCCTCGCACTTAATTTCTTCCATTCCCTGATAGGATCTGCGCAATCAGCAAAAGTAGCACCATAAACAAAATCCTCGAATTCTTTCAAACTCATATCAGCATCCTGAGCATATGCTTCAGTCGGATAAAGAGTTATAAGCCAGGGCTTTTTTCTTCGCTCATTCTGTAAAGGCTGAAATGTCTTTCCCAACATAGCCTGCTTTTTCGGATCAATATTAGAAAGAGCCCTCGTGTTAGTCTCGTCGCATATGCGTATCAACGCATCACAGTTGCGGGCCGCCGCACGCTGATATTTCGTAAGAGTAGTAAAGTGCGCTTTCTTGCCACTTTCAAAAAAGATCTCCTGCGCGCGATCCGGCACCATTCTTATCACAGGAAAAGCACCCTTACGCAGCAACTCCTCATACAGACACATCACAAGCGGCTCCGCCGCAGTGCCTGAACTCAACAGTACCGTGTCACCCTTCTTAATCTTTATAGAATAACCAGCAAGAATCTTCGCCAGATTTTTTACACGCTCATCAACCATTATCACACCTATTAATCAGCTTCTTTAAGTCTGCGATCGGCTTCATGACTTTACCATCCGAAGACATGCACACATGCTCGGTATATCCCGTTGCAATCAACTCCTGATCCCTGACAACCTCATAATCAATACGTAAACGCGAACCTTTGAGGCTAGCCACGCTCTGGATAGTAAGTAAATCGTCATAACGCGCAGGCTTCTTGTATTCACAATGTGCCTCAACCGCCGGCAACATCACACCCCTATCCTCAAGCTCGCCATACGGCAGCCCCACATCCCGCAACATCTGCGCGCGCGCCATCTCAAAGTAAACAAAATAGTTCGCATAATAGACAAAACCCATCTTGTCAATATTCGCGTAAGGAACTCTTAAAGAATGTTTGAAAACCGTATCAGCCATCAGCTATCCAATGCTGTTCTAATCTCCGCCACAAGCGTATCCAACGTCCCAGCCTGTGCGGCCTTGATAAGAGCGCTGCCAACAACAACCGCATCGGCAGACTCTGCCGCCTTCCGAGCCTGCGCCCCATTACTGACGCCAAAACCAACGGCAATCGGCAAGTCGGTGCAGTCACGCAAATCCGACACATGCCCGACAATATCAACCGCCACTTCCACCCTGGCACCCGTCACACCCGTGACCATGATATAATAAACAAAGCCCTTGGCTCCAGCCAATATGGTTCGCGCCCTTTCCTTGGACGTTGTAGGCGCAACAAGAGATATGAAATACATACCCTGCTTATCAAGATGCGGTGTCAACGCTCCCGATTCCTCATGCGGCAGATTAACTATAAGCATACCATCAGCACCAGCAGCCAAAGCATCAGCACATACTTTTTCATAACCATACCTGAACAAGGGATTTGCATAACCGAAAAGAACAATGGGGACATCATAGTCAGCGCGAATACGCCGCACCATATCCAGCACACCGCTGACACTCATTCCTGCGGCGAGCGCACGCTGAGATGCCGCCTGAATCGTAGGCCCGTCAGCCGTTGGGTCAGAAAAAGGAACCCCCAACTCAAGAATATCCACACCACCCTCGATCGCAGTACGAATATTCTGCTCAGACACAGCTATGTCAGGGTCGCCAACAGTCAAGTAGCCGACAAACCCCTTACGACCAGCGTCCTTCAATTCCTTAAACTTCTTATCAATCCGATTCATAATAAATAGACTACCGACTACAAAAAATACTCCAAACCCGACAATATGTAGCACTCCCATTTAATAACATATAACCATCAACCATTCCTTGATCTCGAATCATGATTCGAAATCAAGTATCGCATCCACATCCTTATCACCACGCCCGGACAGGTTCACTACAATAACACTGTCACTATCCATACCCGCAGCTCTTTTCTTCGCTTCCGCTATAGCATGAGACGACTCAAGCGCAGGTATGATACCCTCCAGTCTGGTCAGCTCATGAAAAGACGCAAGCGCTTCATCATCAGTAACAGCGCAATATTCGACACGGCCCTCATCCGCCCATTGTGCATGCTGAGGCCCCACTCCAGGATAATCCAAACCAGCACTTATTGAATGAGCATTCTGTATCTGACCATCGTCATTCTGCAACACATATGTTTTACTGCCGTGCAATATACCCACGTCACCAGCAACAATACTGGCGGCATGCTGACCCGTCTCAATCCCGTATCCAGCAGCTTCGACACCAACCAGTAAAACTTTCTTATCCTCAATAAATGGATAAAATATACCAGCAGCGTTACTGCCACCACCAACACAGGCGATTATCATCTGTGGTAACACCCCCTCGACATCCATAATCTGTTCGCGTGTTTCTATGCCTATAACCGCCTGAAAATCACGAACCATCACCGGATAAGGATGCGGCCCCGCCACAGAACCAATAACATAGAAGGTCGTCTCCGCCTCAGCTACCCACGCACGTAAAGCCTCACTCATGGCATCCTTCAGCGTCTTCGTACCGCTGCTGACTGGCACAACCTTCGTACCAAGCAACTCCATGCGCTTAACATTGGGCGCCTGACGAACAATGTCCTCTTCACCCATGTACACATCGCACTCCATCCCGAAAAGCGCCGCCACAGTTGCAGTTGCCACTCCATGCTGGCCGGCCCCGGTCTCAGCCATCAACTTTTTCTTACCCATCCTGCGCGCCAGAAGCACCTGCCCAATAGTGTTATTGATCTTATGCGCTCCAGTATGGTTTAAATCTTCCCGTTTCAAATAGACCTTCGCACCGCCCCATGCCTCAGTCAAACGGTCGGCAAGATACAATGATGAGGGACGGCCCACATAATCCTTAAGATAATGCTGAAATTCAGCATTAAACGAGGAATCCTCACAGGCCTCCTTGTACGCCTTGTCCACCTCAATGAGAATAGGCATAAGCGTCTCGGCTATATAGCGCCCGCCATATATCCCGAAATGTCCATTGTCATCAGGTTGTAACTGCATCTTTTGCCGCCTTAATAAAATTTTTCACTTTTTTGTGGTCTTTTTTGCCCGGCTCGATCTCCACTCCACTGGCCGTGTCAACACCCACGGGCATAACTCTAGCAACCGCCTCCGCAACATTGTCCAACGTAAGACCGCCCGCAAGCATAATCGAATGTTTCTGAGCCAAAGCCGCCGCCTCATTCCAATCTGCGGTCACGCCTGTGCCACCATACGCTCCATGCACCGAAGCATCAAGAACATACCGTTGAACTGTCCAGGCCTCAGGTGCGGGTACACATATATTATCTTCAAACTTAACCGCGCGCCATACAACAGGCATCATCCCTTCATAATCGCCAGGCAACTCATTACCATGAAGCTGCACTGCGTGCAGATTACAATCATTCGCAATCTTTTCCACCTCATCCCGGCTCTTGTTAACAAAAACACCTACAGCCTTACTCGTGAGAGTTACACCATCAAGAATACGGCATAAATCCATGCCGGAAATACCACGGGGAGATGCTTCATAAAGAACAAAACCGACATAGTCAGCACCACTCTCCTGCGCAACCCGAACGTCATCAGCATTCGTCAAACCACATATTTTAACCTCAACCATCGCTACCCACCTTCAATACTGAATTCTAGATACTGGACAGAGCGTGTAAAGTAAAGACTGTTCGAGCTGTGGATCACAGAAGATCAACCAATTCCACTCAATCGAAAACAAGCAATCAACACTCCGCACTAGCAAATCGGAAATCAACAATTCTGCCATTCTCCCGTTCGGCAATCGGCAATCGGCAATTCCCTACAGCCCATTGTCGATATCGCGCAACCACTCGTCGGTCACGAGCAAAGAATCCGGCTGATCGCCACTCATGACCTTCATGCCCGGCTGAATAACAGAATTGGCAGCCGAAAGAACGACTTCAGCCGTCCGCTCACCTAACTCAACTACAACCCCAGATGCTACCTTCTTAAGAATAACCGTCTTCGATGATTCACCCTTGATAATGTTATCCACCATCATGACCGTTATTTTCCCATTAGACGCAATGCCATGCATATCAGCGTCCACCCATATTCTCTGGCCTTCAGTCTTTAATACGTAACCGAAATCACCAAACTCACCTTCTTTTTCAACCGCCTTGCATGACCAGGGGATATCGCGCAAAGATGCCCGGCCAACACTCACTCCCATGCGCGGCGCACCAAAGATGACTTGAACATCACCCGTCAACTCAGGGGTCCGTACTGTCGCAATCCTTCTGCCATTCAAATAAAACAATAACAAATCACCAAGCCTGCGAACCCGAATCGTATATTCTTTACCCATCCCCAACGGCGGCACTGAGCCTACCCATGCATCCCCATATGCAACCTTAGAGCTACGCGGAAAATTCATATACTGTGTCAACGACCTCGTCTTCGGCAAACTCAACGAACGCCCCCCTATCCACAATCCACCGGATTCAGCACCTCCTAAGCCAAACGTCACACCGCCCATAATAGCCGGAGAAAAAACCTCCACCATAATATCTTTTACCCACGATTCCGGTTGCTCTTCAGACACAGACTCTATCCTGATATTAATATCACACTGAAAATTCCCCGACATCGAATGTGTGCTCGGGAGCATTGGATACCCGGCAGTTTTCTTCAAAGATGTCATCAGGCGACCGCCCGCCATCAGCTCCCAGTTCTTTGTGTTGACCGTCCATATCCCCTTTCGAAAATTCAGCCGGGAATACCCACTCCTCAATGAAGTCTGCCTCCAGCCTCGAACATCAGATAATACTCCAAGTTTAAGTGCCCGCTGCGACAACAATACGCCGGATTTAAACTCAAAAGCAGGAACCACAGACGGCACACCTCCCGATACAACCGCACGATATTGGGACAAGGGAATCTTCGCTCCAACACCCACGGAAGCCGCCAGCACTTCACCACTCTTTGGATGCTTCAAAATACTGCCTATTGAATAAAGATAACCCTGCGGAGAAAAAGAAACGGGGAGATCCGCCTGCAATTGAAACTTACCATCCTTGTTCTCCAGCACTTTCGCATAAGAGACCGAGTCGGCAACAACATCCCTTGCTTTCCATGGGTCAGTAGGTCGCAAACCTGCTACTGCACGTTCCTTATATTGGTTTACAGCGGAAACCAGACAGCTCCCGTCCAGGCCATCCCCCTTCGGGACCTTGCATATAAGATACTTGCCAGTCACAAATTCAACACGCCCAGCAAGAAGCGGCTTCGGTTCTCCTGCAAGGTTCTTTCTAAAGAAATACACAGGATGTCCTTTGCCAACCATTTTCCATTCAACACCCCCGCCCTTGCTCACCACAACTTCCTCACCACCCTTAGTAAGACCAACCACTTGGGCAAAAGCAACATCAGCGACATCAATATCAGCCAATCTGAAGTTGTCTATAAGTATTGTCCCATATGCAAAGAACCGGATCCTGTCGAGAGTTTTGCCGTAATCTGTCGATCTTATTCCGTACCGAACGCTGTTCCCGTTGACGGTCAATGTCGCACTGCTTTTGAAGCACCTGATCTCTATATGCTCGACCGCCCCATAACGATCTCCTGCAAGATCAGCAGGCATAACTAACCGGCCATCATGGTAAATCCCCTCTTTGTAACTCCCGTCTGTCCCCACCACAAAACTCAAATCACCCAAAGCAATGGATACGCCACCAACAGAGTCTCGAACAAGCTCCAGCGATAGCCCAATAGCATCTCGCCCAATATCTACCACTCGCTCAAGGTGACCCATCCCAGTCAAAGCGTTCATCTTTTTATTATCGAGACCACGCGTCGAACCATCACGACTAAAAACCAACTTACCGTCCTTGTGAACCATCCGCCCGCCAGAACTGGCCCGCCATTTTTCATCAATCCCTACGGCAAAATCTTCAGCGACAATCCCTGAACGATCCGATCCAGAAGCAATTGGCACAAAACTAAACCCCGGCAACATCTTACTCCCAATAAGAACACTCTGCCTGATAGACGGAGCAATAGCACCATCACCTAAATCAAAGATCAACTGTTTCTTACCTAACGCCTTAAAGGGATAAACACTCGTAACATTAATTCGGGCACCCAACGGCGTTCTTTTCCCATCAACAGAATAGTACGTCTCGTCCTGAATAAACAAAGCCACTTGCCCATCGTCAAAGCCGTCCACATCAACAACACTCTCTACAAAACACTTAGTTCCATCCACCTGAATGACCTTACCGTTACCAACATCAGTAACCGTGGGGTCATTGACAAGCATAGACGGATATTGCCTGTTCGCAAAATTAAATACAGAAGCATAACGCTCAACAAATGCTGTCGCGGCATACTTTCCACGACACGCAATAAGCCGCGAGCATAATTCCTTGATATCTTTTCTTGCCTCATTCTGCATCTCTTTTTCTATGACCGCAATACAGGCTTCCGGCTTGGGGATCTTTGTTTCCGGCACACCCACTATTTTCCGCCATATCATGATAAACTCAACCATCGCCTTCTTCTCTACAGCAAGATCTCCGGCAGATGACGACACACGCTGATTTAACGCGGGTTCCAACATATGTCCTTCTATCTTCTTTAAAACACTTTGCGCCGCCAATAGATCGCCATCTCGAATGAAAAGAATTGTTCGCGCCACGGGTGAAAGACCCGATCTGACCTCGTCTTTGTCGGGTAAAGCCTCGCCTGCTTCTACCTTTACTTTCAAAAGCTTATCATGCAAATTCAAAAGCCGAACCATTGACAACACACTCTCCAACCTGGTTTTCTCCGGTACATTAAGATCATCTTCAATCGCTTCTTCCATCAAATCAACAGCAACCTCACTGCGGGACGCCAATAATGCATTCACAACATCCACCGCCAATTGCTCAAGTGCTTTCTCCGACCTTTGCTTACTGATTAATGTACGTTGCTCCTCTAGCATATTCTTTTCTCTCTCGACTTGCGCAAGTTGCTTCTCTTTCTGCTCAGCTATTCCCTCAATCTTGTCCTTTCGAAGAACAGCAACCTCCGAACGCCGTTTAAGAGGGGCCGTTCGATATACCTCTATCGCTTCATCAAACTGCATCTTGTCCAGCAAATCATCGGCACGCTTATCAAGCGACGCAAGCACATCACGGCGCTCAGTGTTCATCGCTTGCATCGCCCCTTCTATCTTCCGAATCTCCGCGTCAAGCGACATAGTGATGGCCGTACTCCTTACACCGACCGTCTTCTTGAACTCACGATATCTGGCCAGCACCGCTTCCTGATTCCCTGCATTCGCTTCGGCAAATTCAGTAACTTCCATATAAGCCGCTGCCAACTCTTGCCTCTCCGTCATGCTGCGAGCAATAAACGCAACAGCAACAACCAAGCCGAAAAACACTGCTATAAAAATACCAATCGCCGGTTTGCCCTTTGATTTCTGGTGCTGAATCGTACGCTTCTGAGAAATTCTCTGCTTACGGAGATCAAGAGCAGAAGCAGGCTCTACAGACTCATCGCCTTGCGACTCTGGCGATGGCTGTGATGGATCGGCAAACCCCTCGTTCTCAACGACAACCGGCACCGGACGCTCAATCTCTGTCTTAGGATTGGCCTCTGCGCTGAGCACGCGTATCGCATCGCCATCATCATTCTCATATTCTTCCAGCACGGTTGTTGCTGCCAATGCGTCCCGAGGGTTGCAAACTTCCATTCTGACATCCGCAATATTAATTATGTCACCAATTGTCAGACGTCTCGATTTGACCCGACTGTTGTTAACACGAATGTCGGCCTCCTCCGTCAAGTCAGTCAGGGTAAATATATTGCCTCGCACACCAATACGGGCATGCATATCGGCCAACCCGGAAGAAGGAAGATGAATATCACAATGCGCGGCACTGCCTATAAAAGAAGCTTTCTCAACAACAAATAGTTGCCCGGCTTCCGGGCCCGACAATATCTTAACAGCGATTTGAGGTGTATCTGACATAGCGCATCATCAATCCATATTAGGAAATTCAGAGTTCAAGGTGGGATTTTACAATAATACTAAGACGAAAGTCGAGCCTTCACGGCATCAATCAGACTCGATAGCGAAAGCGGTTTCTGTATACACGTATGATATTCACTAACACCGATGATTTCCTTCATTTCCTCGCTTATAACGAAACCAGTACAGAAAATGATGTGAGGCATGACCCAGCTCTTCTGCTCGCAAACTCTCTCGATTTCCATGAAGGCTTCCTCGCCATTCATCACCGGCATGCTCACATCCATGATGATAACACCATGATGACGCATCGAAAAAAGATCCAAAGCCGTCTTACCGTCTCCAGCAGGATCGATTGTCTTGCTTGATAGAGAACTCGTAAGAGCATCAACAAAAATTCCTCTCAGCGTCTCCTCGTCATCAACCACAAGAATTCTATCAAAGTCAGCCTCTATCAATTCCTTAGGCTCCTCGATATCATATCTTGCCTGACCATCAGAAGACACAACTTCTTCGAGAGATTGCTCCTGACGAAGTTGATCAAGTAGCACCACGATTCTATTCAGCTGCTTCTTGTATTCCTTATTGTCATCCATCTCGGACATGCATGTCAGAATCTGGAGCGGATTATTAAATCCATGCAAAAGAGTGGAGATAGTATCAATACGCGCCTGCACCTTTTCCGCTTCAATCAACATGTCGTTGGCATGCTTCAGACCATCCTCAGCCTGCTTGCGCAAAGTGACATCCCTGATAAAAAAACATAGCGATGTTTCCTTGCGACTCTTCAGGCGGTTGACAACGATATCACCATTGAAACGTGTATCATCGCTACAAATACATACAGCCTCCAACACTGTAAATTTCTTGTTGGTGACATTCTTTCGGATAATCTTCATAAGCTCGATATCGGCACCTGACATCAAATCAACGATGTTGACATCTGCAAGCTCTTCCTTGCCCCATTTAAACATATGCTCAGCACGCGCGTTAGCTTCAAAAACAGTACCATTCATATCGGTAATCAAAACAGCATCATAAATACTATGAAGCAACTCATCATACTTGGCGTCACCTGCCTGCTCAAGGCGCTCGACATGGGCAGCGGGCGGTTCGACAACCTGTTGAGTAATGCTCAGACGATCAAGATCGGCACCGTCAAAATAAACCTGTTGCCTAGGCTGACGGGTCGTTGCAGGATTCTGATGTATATCGGTGTCTCCATAATCCACAGATACCATCCGGCCCAAAGCCGCATTATAAACTTTTCTCGGTTTCTTAGCCATTAAAGCCCCGACTTTGCGTCAGATAACGCAAAAAATACACACTTTACATCACCCAGTAAGCGCCCTAAGCACTTCCCCTGGATTACTGTCTTTCAACAGACTCTCACCCACTAGAAATCCACTATATTGCAATCTTTTAAGCTTTTCAATATCAGATTGCCTTTTTATTCCACTTTCTGCAATAGCCAATCTGCCATCTGGAATCAAAGCAGCAAGACCCTCTGCCACAGCTAAATCAGTCTTTAACGTTCTCAAATCCCTGCTGTTTACACCTATAATTGCTTTTTTCAACCCAATAACAGCCTCAAGTTCATCCTTCGAATGCGCTTCAGCCAGCACATCCAACCCGCAATTGATGGCAACATCATACAATTCATGCATCTGCCCTAAATCAAGCCCCGCCGCTATCAGTAATATTACATCCGCGCCCCATGCGGCGCCTTCATACACCTGATAAGCGTCACAAATGAAATCTTTTCTAAGAATCGGTAAATCCACAACCGCCCGTACCGCTCGCAAATCATCTGCAGACCCCATGAAATGATTGGGCTCAGTCAGCACAGAAATACCAACTGCTCCAGACGCAGCATAAAGCGTCGCTAACTCTGCAGGTCTGTAATCTTCCCTCAAACACCCAGCTGATGGACTGGCCTTCTTCACCTCAGCAATAACCTTCGTTCCTGAAGCCTGACCCAACTTATTCACCAAACTATGATGCACCCTGCCCCTAGCCAGCTCTTTGAGTTCATCAATAGAGACCTCACGCCGGGCCCGTTCAACATCAGCCCGCCTCTCTTCAAATATCTGTTCAAGAATACTCATAATCGCCTACGCTCTACTCCCTTGTTCCCTATTTCCTATCCCCTATTGCCTATAAATTAGTTATTTCAATCAGTTTGGACAGCACATCAGCAGCCTTCCCGCTATCGATAGATTCCTGCGCCTTCGCAAATCCCTGACTCATGTCTTCTGCCGCCCCTCCTGCAACAATTGCGGCTGAGGCATTCAAGCAAACAATGTCTCTGCAAGGACCCTTCTCTCCTCCCAATACTTTCCTTGCGATAGCGGCATTTTCAGAAGGGTCACCGCCTTTAAGGTCTATTGCGGAAGCATACTCACCTATTAACTCTTTTGGATCAAAATCATAACTCTTGACTACGCCGTCCTTCAGCTCACTGATCCGAGATACACCTGTCGTTGAGATCTCATCTAAACCATCACTTCCATGAACAATAAAAACCCGCTTGCTTCCCATCAGATTCAGCACATTCGCGAAAAGATCCGTCAACCCTGCTGTGAACACACCAAGAACCTGATTCTTTGCTCCGGCAGGATTCGTGAGCGGCCCCAGCATGTTGAACATCGTCCGCACGCCCAGCTCTTTGCGCGCCGGCATGGCGTATTTCATCGCAGGATGCATCTTAGGCGCAAACATAAAACCAAGACCCGCCTCCTTAATGCAACGGCCAACAACTTCCGGTTCTACCTCCAGATTGACACCAAGCTCCATCAACACATCCGCAGAACCACATTTACTCGAGACAGAACGATTCCCGTGCTTGGCAACAGGAACCTCTGCGCCAGCAGCCACAAAGCCTGCCGTAGTAGAAATATTAAATGTATTACTGTTGTCTCCGCCTGTACCACATGTGTCGACAACGTTCAGATCGCCCACGTCGATCTGAACCGCGTGCTTGCGCATCGATAATGCACCTCCAGCAATCTCTTCAGGCGTCTCGCCTTTCATGCGAAGAGCAATGAGGAATCCGGCAATCTGAACAGATGTCGCGTCTCCGGACATAATAACATCAAAAGCAGACTCCATATCCTTTTGAGACAAATGATCGCCAGCCATTACTCTTTCCAAATACTCCTTCATAAACTCACCTCACTCAACGACTCACACGGCTTAAACGCCTTCAACGCCTTCAACGACCATCAACAATCTGCAAAAAATTCTTTAAGAATCTGGCGCCGCTACTGGTCAATACGGATTCAGGATGAAACTGTACACCATATGTCTTGTGCTCCACATGATGCATACCCATGATCTCATCATCACTCTCACTCATCGCATCCACAACAAGCTCCGCAGGAAGAGTGTCCCTTACTACCGACAGAGAATGATACCTGCCTGCCTGGAACGGATCTTTCATGCCCCGATATAAATCCGCCTTATCGTGTTTAACCAGCGACACCTTTCCATGCATTATCCTCTTTGCGTTAGACACAACCGCACCAAACGCAACCGCAATTGACTGATGCCCCAAACATACACCGAGAAGAGGGACCACCCCCGACATACGCTTAATAAGCTCCACAGAGATTCCCGCCTCATTTGGCGTGCAAGGCCCCGGCGATATCACAATGCCATCCGGATGCAAGCCAACAACTTCGTCCACAGAAATCTCATCATTCCGAAAGACTTTCAAGTCACCACCCTGCTCAGCCATCATCTGCACAAGGTTATAAGTGAACGAATCATAATTATCGATTAATACTATCATTGCCGATTTTTCGACGCTTCAGCCGTCTTCCTGGATTGAGTCATTATAGCTGCCAATTGACCTGCTTCATCCAATAAATCTTTACTCCTCGTGTTTTATTTCCAGGCCCGCCGCCGCCAGCTCAACAGCCTTCTGCATCCCCCGCGCCTTATGCCCTGTTTCCTCAAGCTCTTTTTGCGGATCTGAATCGAAGACTATACCCGCTCCAGCCTGAACAGCTACCTTACCTTTCCCCACCTCCAATGTCCTGATCGTAATCGCAAGGTCCATGTTTCCATCATAACTTACATATCCAACCGCACCACCATACGCACCACGCGGCCCCGGTTCAAGTTCGTGAATAATTTCCATCGCACGTATCTTCGGCGCGCCACTCAAAGTTCCGGCAGGAAATGTAGCTCCAATTACATCATAAGCATCATACTCAGGCCTTAATGTCCCCTCAACATGAGAAACCATATGCATTACATGACTATATCGTTCTATCACCATGTAATCCGTAACTTTTACGCTCCCGGATTCAGCCACCCTGCCAATATCATTCCGACCCAGATCAACTAACATCACATGCTCCGCCTTCTCCTTCTCATCGGCTAACAATTCGCGTTCAAGCTCTACATCCCGCTCATCATTCTCACCTCTCGGCCGTGTTCCGGCAATGGGCCGCAACTCAACTCGCGATCCTGTAAGACGAACCATTACTTCAGGTGAAGAGCCAACAAGCGTCTGTTCGCCTATCTTCAGGAAAAACGTATAAGGTGATGGATTCAACAATCGCAAGGCCCTGTACAACTGAACCGGCGAGATATCAACATCTGCAGTGAAGCGCTGACTCAACACAACTTGTATTATATCGCCATCATAAATATACTTCTTGGCTCGCTCAACCATACCCTTGTAAGCATCCGGCTCCATATTGGAAACAAATTCCACAGGGGCAACACATTCCGAAGCCGGCATCCTGACCGACTGTTCCAATACCGCCACAATGCCATCAACCCGCTTCACCGCTTGGTCATAGACATCTCCAACCTCTGAACCTGGAACCCTGGAACCTAAAGTGGTCGTCACAACCACTTTAACCGTATGTTTAACATTATCAAATACAATGACCTGATTCGCTTTCAGGAACTTGCTCTGGACAACAATATCATCCGACGCCTTGGGCTCCGGCATATTTTCAAACTCACAAACACCCTCATAGCCAATATATCCCACCGCACCGCCAAAAAACCTTGGTAAGCCATCGATCTGCGCAACTTTTATGTCCTTGTAAACACTTCTCAGCGACTCCAACCCGCCCGTGGCGCCAGACGTATGGTCCACCTCAAGAAATAGCTCAGGATCAACACCTATAAAGGAATACCGTCCCCAGGTCTCGCCGCCTTCCATACTTTCCAGTAGAAAAACGTTCTCCCTATCCGCAAAACGTTGCAACACAGACACGGGCGTTTCTTCGTCAGCCAGAATCTCCCTGTACACAGGAACAACATCATACTTCTGAGCCAACTTAATATATTCATCTTTGTCCGGATAAATCATGAGCAAATCTCTACACCCTACAGACCGAAAAAGCAATATAAATAGACGTTGTCTGAAAAGGTTTTGGACAACTATATGGTTTATGTTCAATGGTTTATGTTTGGTTTTTCAGAATACACGCAACTCGCAGGGACCATGCCTATGGCTTGGCAGGCGCTCGCCCTCCAGATGACAGGCTCTGCCCACCGTCCACAGCCCACTGTCCACTGTCCACTGTCTCTCCTGCTCTGCGTTCTCGGGCCCTCGAGGCGGGGACGCCGGGCGCGAAATCCTTCGCAACGCAAAATCCTCTCATCACTTCGCCCTTGACCCTCACCCCCTACAACTTCTAATCTATCTCTAACTATGAAAGCTGGCTTTTACTCATTATTAAATATTCTTCTTTTTATATTCTGGTTTAGGATATGGGTCGAAGACAGTAGTGACACGTTCTTTAATCGTTACCTCCGCCCTATCTCACGCATTTCAGACAAGATTACAGATTTCCTGAGTCCTGCCTTTTTCGGCGCCCCACAAAGACTCATCGCCATCATCTCCTTCGTTTTTCTCGTTGTTCTGCGCGGAATGGCTGTTACGTCTCAGTCTGAATTGACAGTTATTATCGGGTTTGAGCGCGGCGTTAACTCCTCTGAGCTGTTCACATGTATAGTATTCAGCCTGCTGTCGTTCCTGGTATTTCTATTTAAACTATACTGCATTTCCATCCTTTACATCCGTGCAGAGGGTACATCTGATCGTCATACGACAGGCGCCTTGTTTCACCTTTCCAGACCGTTCACCGAAATCAAACCTGAATTGCGCCCCATAGCACTTCTGATTATTGGAATGGCAATTGTCGGCCTTGCGGATATTTTTGGTGCCGACGTGTTTTCCCCGGAAATAATAAGCTATTATGTCGACTGCGAACTCGATTGGACCAACACCAACACTATATTACCCCTCCTTACCAAGTTGTTCCTTATTACATTGATAGGCTGGGTACAGACTCTAGGCCTCCTTGCTCAAATCGTGTTATTTCTCGTGATTATCTCGTGGGTTACAATGGTCGCAAACTCAGGGCAGGTCGGCGTCTTTGCAAAGGAATGGCTCAGCTTCCTGCTAGGCCCACTACGCAAACATCCAATCATGATTGGAAATATCGACCTCTCGCCACTGATATTCATTGTCGTCGTGACCTTCATCGGCAGTACGCTGATGCAACTTCTCAAGAACAGCTTGGCACAACTGTAGAGACAACAACAATCGAATCAAATGCCAAATAGACGCTCAGCATTACGACGAGTTAATTCAGCAGCTTCTTCAAGAGACAAACCTCGAGCCTCGGCAAGCTTCTCCGCTATATGCACCAGGAACGCCGGCTCATTTGTGTTTCCACGCTGAGGCACCGGTGCAAGAAATGGGGCGTCAGTCTCGATCAGAATCCGCTCTGCAGGAATATCTCCGGCAAGCTCTCGCAAATCCTGCGCGTTCCGAAATGTGAGTATTCCACTAAACCCTAAATCATAACCAAGATCCAGAATCTTGTAGGCGAAATCCTTACTGCCAGTAAAACAATGTACTATTCCTATTCGAGTAGCATCCCCTTTCCATGCCTCCGCATGCTTACCCAAAAGCTGCAACGTCTCCGCTTCCGCGTCACGTGAGTGAATTATCACCGGCAAACAGCGCTCTCTAGCTATATCAAGCATCTTACCGAAGATCTCTTGTTGAGCCGCAGGTTTCTCGGGATGATAATGGTAATCAAGCCCTATCTCGCCAATAGCAACAATATCCTTCGAACTCGCAAGAAGATCCATAAATTGAACAGGGTCGCAATTGCCACAAGACTGCTCTCTATCACAACCTATCGCAGCATAAACCCGCCCCGGATACATCCCCGCCCCCTCAACTGCAATCTTGTTCATATCATGATTGCCGCCGACAACCACCATCCGGTCAACACCAGCGTCACGGGCCCTCTTGACCTGCGCAACCAAACCGTCAACCCCGTCAATACACTCATAATGAACATGTGAATCAAAGTACATAACAACTCATCGAGGCAAACACACCCATCCTCAGTTCTTATCATTGTATAATATCAACAACCAAATAACCTCTTCCCCTCCTTGAAATCGTATAGTAAGGAGATGACAAATGCCATGAAAAAAGATTCTCAGAGGCTTTTGGGCACTGTAATGTTGAATTAAATGTGCTTTGCGCCGCAATTCTATGCTGATATTACACGCCCAGGCTCCAGGCGATTCGAATGTATTATCATCGTTACGGCAAAACCATTCGGACTTCTTGACCTGCAGACAGAGAATCGGGGTGACACGGAGGGCGAGCGTTCAGCCCATAGTTGATGCCAAGGAGACTCTACGACCCATGGCCGTCCACGCCCCCCCTATTTCAATGCTTCGAGTTCTTCCCACCTGTTATAGTGTTCGGTGAGGGTCTCGAGGATTTCGGCGGCTCGTTTATGGTCGCCGGCCATCTTTGAGGGGTCGGTTCTGTAATAATCTGCCTCTGCCATCTTATCGTGCAGGACGGCTTGTTTGTCTTCGAGTTTCTCTATCTTACGAGGAAGGGTATTGAGTTCTCTATTCTCGTTAAATCCGAATTTTTTAGTGGTTTTGGATTTCTGCCCCGCGTTTTTCTTTGCCTTCTTTGCCGGCGCTTCGTCACTAACGACCTGAAGGTATTCTTTATAGCCACCGACCATTTCCCTGACCACACCGTTACCTTCCATGGCGATGATGCTTGTTACGACATTATCCAGAAACTCCCGATCGTGACTGACCAACAGAATTGTTCCCGCATAGTTAACCAGCTGCTCCTCTAAAAGCTCCAGGGTTGCGGTATCAAGGTCATTGGTCGGTTCATCCATGATTAGGAGATTTGACGGCTGAGCAAATAGCATAGCCAGAAGAAGACGGTTTCGTTCTCCGCCGGAGAGAACATGCACTGGGGTCTTCGCGCGGTTGGGTGTAAAGAGAAAGTCCTGCAGATAGCTTATTATGTTACGAGGCCGTCCATTAATAGTTATGCTGTCTTTGCCTCGGCCTACATTCTCCGCAACTGTCTCTTTGTCGTTTAGAACCGCTCTATGCTGATCGAAGTATGCCACTTCCAAGTTAGCCCCCATTGCAAGGTCGCCAGTTTCCGGCTGAATTTCATCCGTGAAGAGTTTAAGAAGTGTCGTCTTGCCTGATCCGTTTGCGCCGACAATGCCAACCTTGTCGCCTCGCATGATCCGGGTGCTGAAATCTTTTATTATCGGCTCCTCTTCGTTATATGCAAAAGATATGGATTTGGCGTCTATGACTTTGTTGCCCGAACGGGTTGCGCCCTGCAGGTTCAATTTGGCGGTACCTTCTACACCTCTGCGCGTGCGCCGTTCTTCCCTCATCTCAAACAAGTGACGAACCCTCCCCTCATCGCGTGTGCGACGCGCCTTAATACCTTGCCGAATCCATACTTCCTCTTTGCTTAACTTCTTATCAAACACCGCCTGGCGCACCGATTCGTCGTGCTGAATATCTGCTTTGCGCTGAAGGAACGTATCATAATCGCATGTCCAATGAGCGAGCTTTCCTCGGTCGAGATCTATGATCCTGTTGGCTACACGCCGGAGAAACGCCCTGTCGTGCGTTACGAACAGGAATGTCTTACAATAACGCAACAGATAATCCTCCAGCCAACATATGGACGCGATATCAAGATGGTTGGTAGGTTCGTCGAGAAGAAGAAGGTCCGGATCGCAGGCAAGTGCGCGAGCAAGAAGCACCCTACGCTTCTGACCGCCAGACAGTTCATCGAACTGCGCGTGCCCATCCAGAGACAGATGCGAAATGATTCTGCCGACAGCGTGATGCGTGTCCCAACCAGTATCCGAGTGAGATGACGTGTTTAACCAGGATCCTGCGATCTCCTCGACGGTGCCTGATATTTCGGAGAGCACATCCTGCGGTAGATACGATATGCGCGTGTCCTTATGAGCAATAATATCGCCCGAGTCAGCGAACTCGTCACCGTGCAGGATTTTCAGCAGAGATGATTTACCTGTGCCGTTGCGACCGACCAGACAGGCTCTGTCGCCAGGCTCGATATTCAAGTCCAAATTGTCCAGCAGCAGCCCTTCCCCGTAGCTCAGGCTAATACCACGTATAGTTACCAACGCCATTGAAATCTCCTTTGAAAAGGCGCGAAGGTTAACAAGTTCACATCATACTAGCAATAATAACAGTTCCTGCGCAAAACGCGCGCGCGGCGCGGTCCACATGCCGAGAATGTACTGGTAAGATCTCAAATGCACATATTGAGGATCTTTTATACACGAGATAAGGTTGTCGTGTCATATCTATTGTACTAGGCTCATATATGAATACAAAGTAGTAACACAGATGGGTAACCAGTGGCATTCAGCATCGTCTGCTTCTGCATAACAGTCCCATCCCTTATCGCAACGACCCGCATCACGCCCGTTGATTCAGCACTTCACACTTGCCATATAGTCCATGGCATGACAAGCTGATTATGTACATACTCACACGAAAGGATAACTTATGAACATACAGTTTCTAGGCGCCGCCCGTAACGTAACAGGATCAAGCTTTTGCCTCGAAGTCGACGGCACACGCATCGTAATAGACTGCGGTTTGTACCAGGAACGCGACTTTAAAGACCGCAACTGGGCTCCCTTCGGCGTTGACCCCACAACCATAGACGCCGTGCTCCTCACCCATGGCCATCTTGATCATTGCGGACTTCTACCACGCCTCGTAGCTCAGGGCTTTGATGGACCAGTCTATTGCACACCAGCAACCTCAGAAATAGCCAATATCGTCATGCAGGATTCAGGCCACATACAGGAAGACGATGCCGCCTACAAACTTAAGCGTCACAAGAAAGAAGGCCGCGAAGGGAAGACACCGTTCCCCGTCAAACCGCTCTACACCAAGGCCGATGCCGAAGCCGTAGCCAAACACATGCAGCCGACCCGTTACGAGCAGCCAGTTAAGATCTCAGACAGCATAACCGCCACTTTCCACGATGGCGGACATATACTCGGATCATCTATGATTGCTGTCGACGCAGGCAAGGGCGATGCGAAAAGACGCATTATCTTCTCCGGCGACATCGGACGCGGTGACAGCCCAATACTTCATGACCCGAGCTTATTTGAGCATGCTGACTATGTTCTCTGCGAATCCACATACGGAAACCGGGACCACAAGCCCACTAAGTTTATCCCTGACCAGCTGGCAAGAATCATCAACGTCACCGTCGAAGCTGGAGGCAAGATAGCCATACCGAGTTTTGCTGTTGAACGCTCACAGGAACTGCTTTATCACCTTAGCGGTCTTCTGGCAGAGGAAAAAATCCCTCATGTTCCCGTGTACCTCGACAGCCCTATGGCTATCCGCGTCACAGAGGTCTTCCTGAAACATCCTGAGCTCTTCGACGAAGATGCTCTTGAACTGCTCAAGCAGGGAAATCATCCATGCGACTTCCCTGAACTAAAGACGACTCGGACTACCGACGAATCAAAAGCCATTGCAAAAACTGGCGGCCCGGCAATTATTATCGCAGGCTCAGGAATGTGTACCGGCGGACGTATCAAACACCACATAAAGAATCTTATCTCCGACGAGAAAAACACAATCCTTTTCATCGGATATCAGGCAACGGGCACTCTCGGCCGATACATCCTGGAAGGCGCAGACGAAATTCGCATCCACGGCAAGAAACGTCCCATCCGCGCACGTATAGAGAAAATAAACGGGTTCTCAGCTCATGCGGATAGAAACGAATTATATACCTGGCTCTCAGCCCTGAAGTCACCGCCACGCAAACTCTTTATAGTTCACGGTGAAGAAGGTGCGGCCGAAGATTTCGCACGCTTTGTGGGAGAGAAAACAGGATGGGACATCGTCGTCCCCCATTACCTGGACGTTATAGAACTGGACTGAACTGTTTCAATAATAGTTTCATCAGCGAATGAAGATATCTCTGATAAATATGCCGTTTGCACCGATTGAGGGTCCTTCAATAGGTCTAACTCAGCTCCAGTCGGTCACACAAAAAAGATTTATCGATCAGGTAATGATTAACACGCATTATCTTAACCTCGATCTTGCATCGCCCTCAGCAGACCTTTCTATCAACAGGCTACCTCACCTTACGAACGTATGACCGAACTTGCCGGCTGGTTCTTTCGCTCAGCCGCATTTCCTGACGTAGCTGATAATGCGGATGAATATATTGAAAGATTCTATTTCAACGAAGAACCGGAGACTGTTCTTGTCCGCGATTTTATTCGCAACCAGAGAGCCAGACTCTACAGCCTGCTTGACGAACTCATCGACCAATATGACCTGGCATCATCAGATGTCGTCGGCCTCCCATTATTATTCCTCCAGACAAACGCCTCTCTTGCCATGGCGAGAAAGCTCAAGGAACGCAACCCGGACATTTTCATATTGGTATGACACCCTGTCTTTCCTCCCTGTCAAACCAATTTAGAAATGTCCCCATTCTTAACCATTTAGAAATGTCCTCTTTTGGACCTTCCGCTAAACTGTAGTCTTTGTATTTCCATGCTATGTGACCGGCTGCAGGCATCGGCCTGAA